>PFWU01000003.1 GCA_002791295.1 Candidatus Uhrbacteria bacterium CG_4_9_14_3_um_filter_50_9 | reverse complement strand
ACAAGCCGGATGAAAAGTTTAATGAACTTGTTGCGTTAAATTCTTGAAACCAAGGTAAAAATATGGCATTTGTCAAGCCATCCAGTAAGGTTGGCTCGCTCCAGCTATTTGGTTGTGCTAATCTATTTTCACTATGAACAATCCATTTGAAAATGCGCTTTCTCAGCTTAAGCGCGCTACCGCTCTTACGTCCTTTGATGAGAAATTTCTTAAACGTATCGGGCACCCAAATCGGCAGATACGTGTGAGTATTCCGGTTGAGATGGATGACGGGCGTCTGAACATGTTTGAGGGATATCGTGTGCAGTTTAATAATGCTCGTGGGCCTTACAAGGGTGGTATCCGCTTTCATCAAGATACAGACATCGAGGAAGTAAAGGCGCTGGCGTTTTGGATGGCGCTCAAGTGTGCTGTGGTGAATATTCCAATGGGAGGAGGTAAGGGGGGTGTGACCGTTAATCCGAAAGAGCTGAGTAAAGGAGAACTTGAACGACTCTCACGTGGGTGGATGCGGGCGATGGCAGACGTTGTTGGGCCGCAGAAAGATGTCCCAGCGCCGGACGTAAACACGACCCCACAGATTATGCAGTGGATGTCAGATGAATTTGGAAAGATAACAGGTGACACGAGTGGAGCTGTGATTACTGGGAAACCTCTTGAGGCGGGTGGTTCAGAGGGGCGAGGTACGGCAACTGCGCAGGGCGGCTTCTATGTTTTCGAAGCGCTGCGCAAGCGGCTAGGACTTCCCGAAACCTGTACCGTTGCCATTCAGGGGTTTGGAAACGCTGGTCAGTTTGCAGCAAAGCTTTGGCATGAAGCTGGTCACAAGGTCGTGGCCGTTTCAGATTCCCAGTCAGCGATTAGAAATTCAGCGGGCATCGATATTTTGGCTCTTATTGAACATAAGCGTTCTACCCGATCTGTGGCAGATTTTGCCGGAGCTGAAACGTTCACTTCAGATGATGTTTTGTATGAGCCATGTGATCTCTTGATTCCAGCGGCGCTTGAAAATCAGATCCATGAGGGCAACGCCGATCGTATTCAGGCGAAGGCAATCCTTGAGCTCGCGAATGGTCCCATCACTCCCGAAGCGGATGATATCCTACACGCCAAAGGCACCCCGGTTGTTCCAGATATTCTTGCAAACGCCGGAGGTGTCACGGTATCGACATTCGAGTGGGAGCAGAATTTGAAGGGGGAGCATTGGGGCGAGGAAGCTGTGTTTGAACGGCTCAAGCAGATTATGGAACGAGAGGCTGTGCTTATTGCCGATCGTGCAAAGGAACTCAATACAGACTTACGCAGGGCAGCGTTCGTTGTGGCGCTTGAGCGGATTCAAGAAGCGATGAAGTAGTGAACAATCAGGAATCAGAAAACCACCCTCGTTTTGGGTGGTTTCGTTTTAGCCGACGTTGATGGGAACCTGGATCGATCGACCTACAGACGACGCCCTACCTTCAAGGACGGTGTTCAGCGAGTGGACCCATGAGGGGGTTCGACTGGGGACTCCGTTGAGATCACTCAGCCCTCCTCCACGCCGCCCCACAAAGAGGAGTGTGGGTTCGAACGTTCGGTGGAAGACACGGTTGAACGAGTCTGTCCCCGCGATGGTTCCTTCCCACTCGTCTTTGTCGTCGTTTATGGCGGGAGACTTCGGGGTGAAGAACTCGGTGTTCGCACCTCGACGGGTCTTCACGTTCAGGCACGCCCCTCGTCCATTCTGGTGGACCACGATCACGTCCGTTTTCCAGAACGCATCCTCGAGAAGCGTTGCTAGGTAGATCCGCAGGCTGCCAACGGAGCTGAGCTCTTGGACGGCTTTCGCCACCGACCCAGCTCCGACCATCTGGTCATCCCAGGACTGCTCGTCCATGCCCCACATCTGTCCGAGCCTAAGGATCCAGTCGTGTTGGTCAGGGTGAGTGTCAAGCAGGATCAGCGTGAGGCGTCGCTGGATCATGCACCCGAGCGTAAGCCGCGCGAATCGGAGTGGCTTGGGGGTTCCTCCGTTCAGTAGTTGTTCCTCATCTTTGTACTGGGTGAGGAGGCGCTGAAGCACCACAACCTCACCGAGTTGTCTGTCGAGGTGGGATCCCCACTCTCCCGATTGTGCTGCCTCCTGCCGAAGTTCATCCTCGAGGAGGAGTTCAAAGATGCGCTCGTAGAAGGTGAGGTCGGAGCTCTCGGCAAAGTAGTCGGGCTCCGGCGGAAGGATCAGTTTCGCAGCAAGACTGCGACACTTGTTGCGGACATCGGCTCTGAACCGCCACCTTGAGTCATCGTGGTAACGAAGCTCGAGGTGCATCATTGGGAATCTGTCGAGCACTACATTCTCCTGTCTCCTGTCGGGTTGACAGAGGATCATGCTAATGACTTTCCCTCTTTCTGTCAAGGAATTGGCTAAAAAATGGGTATTTGTTATGCTTGGATCACTATGAGTTACAACCATCAAGCGATTGAGAAAAAGTGGCAGGACCGGTGGGATGAAACCGGTATTTTTTATGCCAAGGACAACGACCCTCGCGAGAAGTTTTATTGTCTCGTTGAGTTTCCATATCCGTCTGGCGCAGGACTCCACATTGGGCACCCACGCAGCTATACCGCACTTGATGTGGTTTCACGGAAACGACGTCATCAAGGGAAAAACGTCCTCTATCCAATCGGCTGGGACGCCTTTGGTCTTCCAACAGAAAATTACGCCATCAAGACGGGTCGTAAGCCTCAGGACATCACAAAAGAAAACACAGACACCTTTCGTCGCCAACTAAAGTCGCTTGGGATCAGCTTTGACTGGTCGAGGGAGGTGAACACGACAGATCCGAACTATTACAAATGGACGCAGTGGATGTTTCTTGAGTTTTTTAAGGCCGGTCTTGCCTACAAAACAACCCAGCCAATCAACTGGTGCCTGTCGTGCAAAATTGGACTCGCAAACGAAGAGGTTGTGAATGGGAGGTGTGAGCGCTGTGGGGGCGACACCGAGAAACGTGAGAAGGAGCAGTGGATGATCGCGATTACCAAGTATGCTGACCGCTTGCTCGAGGATCTCGATACGGTTGATTACATGGAGAAGATCAAGATCCAGCAGCGAAATTGGATTGGTAAGAGTGAAGGGGCACTCATCTCGTTTAAGGTTGATCCGTCCCCAGGGCCAGTCACTCCGTGGATTAACGTCTTCACCACACGGCCGGATACCTTGTTCGGCACAACGTACTTAGTGCTCGCTCCTGAGCACGAGCTCATTGAGCAGATTGCGACGGACGAACAGATGCTTGAGATTATGGCGTATGTTGAGGCAGCAAAAAAGAAGTCAGAGATTGAGCGTGGAAGTGATGAAAAAGAGAAGACCGGCGTGTTTACGGGCGCCTACGCGATCAATCCAGTAACCGGGAAAAAGATTCCTGTGTGGGTTGCAGACTATGTCTTGGGTGGCTACGGCACAGGAGCCATCATGGCCGTGCCCGCGCATGACGAGCGAGACTTTGCGTTCGCGAAAATGTTTGAGCTGCCCATTGTGAAGGTGGTTGAACCGGAGGTACTTCAGAATATCATCCATCCCGACGTAGGGATTTCTCATGGCATGCAGAGCGATGTGAAGGTTGTCCATGAGTGTTTTACAGGTGAAGGTGTGGCTGTGAATTCAGGTGAGTTTACTGGTCAGAAGACGGAAGAGATGAAGAAAAATATTGTTGCGTGGCTCGAGACCGAGGGGCATGGGGAGGCGTCGGTGAACTACAAGCTCCGTGACTGGGTGTTCTCTCGTCAACGCTACTGGGGCGAGCCGATTCCGCTCGTGCATTGCGATAAGGAATGTCAGGTTGAGACAAAGGGTTGGGTGCCAGTACCAGACGATCAGCTCCCTGTTGTCCTTCCTGAGGTTGAGAAGTACGAACCAACCGATACAGGTGAGTCGCCACTTGCGACAATTGAAGATTGGGTGAATACGACCTGTCCTGCCTGTGGTGGTTCTGCTAAGCGTGAAACCGACACCATGCCTAACTGGGCCGGGTCGAGTTGGTATTTCTTGCGCTATATTGATCCGCACAATAACGAGACGTTTGCTGATCAAGAAAAGTTGAATCAGTGGATGCCGGTTGATCTTTACAACGGTGGTATGGAGCACACCACACTTCACTTGCTCTACTCACGTTTCTGGAACAAATTTTTATTTGATCGTGGCCATGTCCCAGTGAGTGAGCCGTATGCTCGTCGTCATAGTCATGGGCTTGTTCTTGCAGAGGACGGAACCAAGATGAGTAAGTCTAAGGGAAACGTCGTGAACCCAGACGAGATTGTCAGCGAGTATGGAGCGGATGCACTCCGGATGTATATCCTCTTCATGGGGCCATTTGAGGAGCCGGTGCCATGGAATTTGAATGGGCTCATTGGCGTGCGTCGCTTCTTGGATAAGATCATGCGCTACGTGTCTGAGTGGGATGAGTCAGCAGCAGTGGATGGCGGAAAGATCATTGAGCCGCACCTCAAAAAAGCTTCAGACGACATTGACGCATTCAAGTTCAACACAGCTGTCTCAACCTTTATGATGCTGTTTAATGAATTGGGTCAGAAGAAGATCACCCGCGATCAGTTAAAGCGTCTTTTGATCGTGCTGTGCCCCTTTGCCCCGCATGTGGCAAACGAAGCTTGGGAGATGATTGGAGAAGAGGGGCTTGTTGAGGAGCAACCTTGGCCGGAGTTTGATGAAGCACTCTTAGTGCGTGACCAAGTTGAATTGGGTGTGCAAGTGAATGGAAAGACACGTAGTGCGATCGTGATTGCGCCAGACGCAGACGAGGCGACCGCTCGTGAGGCCGCTTTTGCTGACGAGAATGTGAAACGTCACACAGAAGGAAAAGAAATAGTAAAAGTCATTTACGTTCCAGGGAAAATCTTTAACATTGTTGTGAAGTAAGGTATGGGAAAGATTCCAGATGAGGCACAGAAAGTTTTTGAAGGGGTCCTGTTTGATGTCTACCAGTGGGAGCAGGAGATGTTTGATGGTTCAGTGGAAACGTTTGAAATGTTGAAGCGGCAGGATACGGCTGAAGTGCTCGTGATCAAGGATCGAAACATACTCCTGCAAGAGCAGGAGCAACCAAGTAAGCCACCGTTTCTCTCATTCCCTGGTGGACGAATCGAAAAGGGTGAGGATCCATTAGATGGCGCAAAGCGAGAAGTGCTTGAAGAGACGGGGTATGAGTCAGACGAGTGGGAATTGTTTCATGAGGTTCAACCCACACCCAAGCTTAAGTGGTCGATCTTTGTGTACATTGCCCGCGATGTCACATGGAAACAGGAGATGCAGCTTGATGCTGGTGAGCGCATTGAGCTGAGGTGGGTTACATTGGATGAACTTCTCGATTTGGTTGATTCAGGTGAACTTAATCGGATTGAACAAGATCTACGCATGCAGCTCATCCGTGCGAAGTATCACGGGCCAAGTCGTGAAGCGCTTGAAAAGAAACTTTTTTGAACCTCTGGAACAATTTTCCTTACTTTGTTAAGCTGCCGCAACTATGAATCTCGTCATTATTGGTACTGGATACGTGGGGCTAACCACAGGAGTGGGCTATGCCACCTTGGGTCACAAAGTGGCTTGTGTTGATGTCGATGAGCGCAAAATTGCTGAGCTTGATCATGGAAGTGTTCCGTTCTACGAACCGGGGGTCCAGGCAGCACTCACAGATGCTCAAGAGGCCGGCCGCATCATGTTCACCACGGATCTTGCGAGTGTGATGAGTGAGGCTGAGGTCATTATGATTGCGGTTGGAACTCCTTCAACAAGTACAGGAGAGGCAGACCTTTCCTATGTTGAAGCAGCGGCAAAACAGATTGGCACACTGTTGAAGCATGAGGCCGTTGTTGTGATGAAGAGTACCGTGCCCGTGGGAACGAACCGTCGTATCATTCAAGTGATTCGTGAAGCCATGAAGGAGGCTGGACAGGCCGAGCTCACAAGTTTAATTAACATCGTATCGGTCCCAGAGTTTCTTCGTGAGGGTTCTGCGCTCGATGACTTTTTGCAGCCAGACCGTATCGTGATTGGGGCTGAAGATAAGATTGCCGCACAAACGATTGATCGCCTTCACGGCAACATTCGAGCGCCGCGTGTGATGACGGGACTCGAGAGTGCCGAGCTCATCAAGTACGCAGCCAATGCGTTTCTTGCCACGAAGATTTCGTTCATCAATGAGATTGCAAACCTCGCTGATCGTGTTGGAGCTGACGTGAGGCATGTGGCTGAGGGAATCGGGTATGACCATCGTATTGGACCACATTTTTTGCAAGCGGGGATTGGGTATGGTGGATCCTGTTTTCCAAAAGACGTCTCCGCACTTGAACAGATTTCTGGATCGAATGGGTATGGATTCAAGTTGATCAGTGCCGTGATCGAGGTCAACAACCGGCAGAGAGATAATTTCTTTAAGCGGATTGCACACACACTCGGACCGCTTAAAGGACGTCGAATTGCGGTGTGGGGTCTCGCCTTTAAGCCACACACAGACGATATCCGTGAGTCTGCGGCGATCGATATCACACGACGGCTGCTTGCAAGTGGGGCAGAGATTTGTGCGTTTGATCCTGAGGCTTCTGAAAATGCAAAAGCTGTTTTGCCAGACCACATTGAATTCGCACCCACTGCCATTGACGCTGCAACAGGTGCAGAGGCCTTGATCGTATTGACGGAGTGGCCTGAATTTCAAAACGTTTCATTCTCAACTCTCAAGTCTCGCATGGTCGGCGATCATGTCTTTGATGGTCGCAACTGTCTCGCAGATCATAATCTTTCCCAGCATGGGTTTCAGTACCATGGTGTGGGTCTATGTTCCTAAGCACGCTTGTTCACTCACGATCCAAAACACTCGCCAGTTATTTGGCGATGTTTTGTTTTGGGGTGGCCCTTGGGTCTTTCGTTCCCGTGCTCGAGACAGCCACAGGTGCACTGCTCATGTTAGGAGTCTTTGTCGCAGGATGCCTTGTAAAGGCTCGTCACCAACGATTTATATTCTTCGCCATCGCCTGTTTGTTGTTCGGTGTGTTTCGTCTCCATCAAGCGGCACTTCCGAGTCAGGTGGTCACCGTGGCTGATAAGACAGGGGTGACCGTGCGGGTCGAAGGAGTTATCAAAGGGGAGGTTGAAAAACGAATGGATCACCAACGTGTTGTGCTCGACGAGATTTTTGTTGCCGATGTTCCTGTCGATGGAAAGGTGCTTGTAAGACTCCCACTTCATCCAGCTGTGACGTATGCCGATACATTGGTATTCAGTTGCAAGCTTGAAGCGCCAGAACCATTTGAGGGTTTTGCCTATGATCGTTACCTAGCTGTTCGGGGGATTTACGCCACGTGTTCGTTTCCGCAGTATGTTGATGTGCGCCCTTTTGAGGGGTGGTCACTTGTGGGATCTGTTCTCTCTGTAAAGGGGACACTTGTTCATGCGCTTGAGCGTGCCCTGCCAGAGCCACAGGCCGCTTTTATGGCTGGGCTCTTATTTGGAGGGAGTTCATCTTTGAGTCGTGCATTGAAAGATGATTTTGCGGCCACAGGCACATCACATATTCTTGCGGCGTCCGGATTCAACGTCTCACTTTTTTCGCTGGTCTTTCTTGGTTGGATTTTACAGACTCGTCTTGGTCGTAAACGTGGACTCGTGCTGACAGGAGTCCTTATTGTCCTCTACTCAATCACCGCCGGAGCCACACCTGCCGTGATCCGCGCGGCCCTCATGGGGTCTGTGGTCCTCGTGCAGCACTGGATCTCACGAAGGGCATACATGGCGAATGTGCTTCTTCTAACTGCAGCCCTGATGCTTCTCGTGAATCCACTCTTACTCCTCGATGACGTTGGGTTTCAACTTTCCTTTGCCGCTACAGCCGCCATTGTCATCCTCGCTGAGCCGATCAGTCGCCGGCTGCCGTTCATCCCAAATAGACTTGGTCTTAAAGAAGCAATTGCCGGTTCTCTTGCTGCCATCCTCGTGACCGCACCGATTTTACTCTGGCAGTTTGGTCAACTTTCTCTTGTGGCTCCATTTGCGAACCTCCTGATCTTGCCCTTGGTTCCGTTTGCGATGGCGGCGAGCATCGCTGCACTGATTGCAAGTCTTGTCTCGACCGAGCTCGGTGTCATCGTGGCCTTGCCAGCATGGGCCCTCGGGGCGGTGATGCTTTGGACCATTCGTGTGCTCGGTTCCGTGGAGTTTGCGCTCATTGAACCACTCTACAGCCAACTCCTCTCCGTGATTGTTGGAGTCATCTGTGTCGCACTTATTGTGAAATTGAGGTCTTATGACTAAGCAGATCAAACGCGCACGGCCGCAGCCACAATGGAAACGGTGGGTGGAGCCCGCTTTGGTCATTGTTGTGGTGTGTCTCTTGTCTGTGGCAACGAGTTTAGGAACAACCAGACTGCAACGGGAAGGAGAATTGCGGATTTGGTTTTTTGATATTGGGCAGGGGGATGCGGCCCTCGTTCTACTTCCCACAGGAGAGCAACTATTGATTGACGCAGGACGTGATAATCGTGTGTTGTCGAAGCTCGGAGCCGTGCTCCCACCGTGGGATCGTTCACTCGATACGATTATTCTCACCCATCCAGATGCAGATCACATTACAGGGTTTGTTGATGTGCTTGAGCGTTATGAAGTGGCAGAAATCATCACAACCGGCGCAAGTGCCTATACGCCCGTCATGCAAACTCTTGAAGATCAATTTGTTCGTGAGCAGGGATACATACGTCACGTTTCACAAGGAGAACGTCTGACCTATGGAGACGTTGTGATTGATGTTCTTTGGCCAGAAGAAACACTGACAGGGGAAGTACCTGAGGATCGGAATAATAGTTCGCTTGTGTTGCGATTGGTTTACAAAGAGACGAGTATCCTGTTTACAGGAGATGCAGAACAGGAAGCCGAGGAAGGATTCGGATCCCTTGTCGGTGATATCGATGTACTCACCGTTGGGCATCACGGATCCCTCACCTCTAGCACGGTCGATTTTTTAGATCAGGTTGACCCTGAGAAGGCAACGATTTCTGTTGGGATCGATAATGGGTATGGTCACCCACATCCGGTGATTCTCAAACGTCTCGAGGACGCAGGGGTACAAGTATTCAGAACCGATCATGACGGCGACTTGCTGCTTACGTCAGATGGAGGCGAACCAGAACTGACCCCTCACCCCTTGCCGTTTTAACACTCTTGTGGTATTTTTTTTGCGAAATTAATAACGATTATGGCAGACAAACAAAAAACACTCGTCCTGCTCAAGCCAGATGCGCTCCAGCGCGACTTGCTTGGTGAGATCGTCTCTCGTTTTGAGCGTAAGGGTCTCAAGTTTGTTGCAATGAAGTTCATTCGTTTGAATGATGAGATGCTTGAAGAGCATTACTCACATCTTGCAGACAAACCATTTTTTGTGAGCTTGAAACAGTTCATGATGCAGACACCTGTTGTCGGCATGATTCTGGAAGGGTACGATGCGATTGCTGAAGTGCGTAAAGTGGTCGGTTCTACAAATCCGCGTGAAGCAGATGCTGGAACGATTCGAGCCGATCTTTCCATGAATGTTCCATCAAATCTCATTCACGCCTCTGACAGCGAAGAAGCAGCAGCTACAGAAATCAAGCGTTTCTTTGGAGAGAGTGAGATCTTTGACTACGAAAAGATTACAGATCGCTATATTTTTGGGGAAGGAATTTAATGAGATCCAGAAAAGCCGGTATTTCATATGCCGGTTTTTTGATTTGAAGAGGTTCTAAACGTGATTGACCCAGAAGAAAAAAACTGTTAGCGTAATTTTGTGATTCATCAACCGTGTCACAGGAGGAAAGAGCAGTGCAGAAGTTGTATCAGAATCTTCAGCAGCTGTGGAGGCAGTTGTCGGGACGTGCACGTGAGCTTGTGCTCCGTGGCATCGCGACGCTTGCGGACGCTGAGCTGATCACCAAGCAGGCGAACGAGTCTACCTACAACCCGGAGCGCTGGATCGATCGGCATCGACAGCTGCGTCATATGTGGCTCGTCGAGAAGACCCCCTGGGTGGACTACGTGCTCGAGGATTTCGAGCACCTCCTCCGGGACCTGCAGGCGCTCACGCTGCTCTGCAAGGAGGCCGTTCAGGCATTCCTTGAGGGCAAGCTCACCATGGCGCAGACGAGGTACGCCTCGGTCAAGCGCATCATGGGTCACGGTCTCGATGCCTTCGCAAAGATCAACAAGCTCAAGGAGCAGCCGGGGCTCATGGCTCGGATGATGCTCCGGAAGGCGGTTGAGAACAAGGTGGTCGAACCTGGGGTGGCCGAGATGCTTCGCTCGACCAAGGTTGACCCTGAGTACGTGATCGCCTACATCCGTGCTCGTCATCAGGGACCGCTGCCGACCGCGATCTCCTGAACTCAATGCCGCATCAACGCAAGATGCGGCTTTCTAATAGTCCCTTATCAACAAGCTACTTGACAGACATTCAGGACCCCTGCTAGCCTGATTTAAGATTTATGATGACTTATTCAACCAACATGCTCATCGTTCTCATTGGAATGCTCGTCCCATTTTTTGGGTTCGTGTTTATTCTTTGTGAGAGCGGTGGTAGGGAATAAGTCTGTTTAAAAAGCAGATTTAAACCACCGCTGCCAAGCGGTGGTTTTTTCTTGGTTTGACATGGGTTCAATATCTAGTAAATGAACACTTTTGTGTGGCAGAGATACTTGTGGAGTGGCTCCTTAAGTATCTCTGCCACACAAGAGGCAGATCAAGAAGGAGGTACGAGTGCGTCTCAAACGAATGCTGAGTGGAAAGCTCCATCGTATCCGCGTCACCGAAGCCCAGGTGGGCTACGTGGGGTCCGTCGGGATCGACGAGAACTTCATGGAGGCGGCGGGGATCGAGATCAACCAGGAGGTTCACATCGTGAATCTCGACAACGGAGCACGGTGGATCACCTACGCCATTCCGGCTGAGCGCGGGTCCAAGACGATGGCCCTCAATGGAGGGGGTGCGCGTCTCGGAGTCGTGGGTGACAAGCTTGTCGTGATGGTCTACGACTGGACCGATGAGCCGACCAAGCCGCAGGTGGTCTTCTTCGGCAACAACAACGAGATCGTAGATCGTGGTACGACCGAGCCGCATGGCAAGATCTCGCCCGATCTCGAGGAATGAACGAATGAGTCAACCCATCAACCCGCCGCTCTTCTTCGTCGGCAACTACGACCAGGGGATTCACGTGAACGCTGTCCAGATCGCAAACATCGACGCGGCCTTTCAGGGCCACACCACGGGTGATCTCGCAAGGAAGTGTATGGAGGTCGCACCGCGTGTCGTTCACATGTTGGACGAGCACGATGCCGTACTTCTCTACGCACCGCTTCCGGAGGCCTTCGCGTCCTACTGCGAGGATCTGTACGGTTACCGACCCCAGGTCTACCACCCGGGCGAGCCCTATCGCGACTTCTCCGAGCCCCTCGACTTGGTCGAGCGCTCGCTCAGAGACGAACGTCTCATCGCGATGCTGCGTGAGGACGCCAAACGCTTCAACTGGCGCATGGAGCCCTTCATCGGTCACCCGTCCGTGTTCGAGCTCGCCCGCAAGTCCGGGATGTCCACCGGTGGATTCTCGGAGCAGGCGGTGCTCGCGAACAAGGTCGCTGAGCTCAACGACAAGGCCCTCTTCCAGCACTTCTGCCGGAGTCGTGGTATCCCGACACCTGCGTCGGTGCACGTGCTCGGCTGGGAGAACCTGATGACCGAGACTGAACGCCAGTACCAGGCGCGTGGCTCCGTCATGCTCCGTCGGGCGCGTGCGGCCGGGGGGCTCGGCAACTGCCTGGTCACCGATCAGGAGATGGACACGGTGGGCGCTTCGAGTGTCCGTCAGTACCTCGAGATCAAGCTCCAGCCTCACGAGGAGTGGGATCACGAGACCGTGCTCGTCGAGCCGGTTCTCAAGATCCTCTCTTCGCCCACGGTACTTCTGCGTGCCGACCACGGTCGCATGCGCATTGTCGCTGTGATCGACCAGGTGCTCAAGGGAGCCTCCTACATCGGTGGAAACTTCCCGACGGGTGAGTCAGCCGAGGATGCTCGACAGCTCGAGCTCTGGGCTCTGGAGTACGGCACACAGTTCGTGCTCGAGGGTGGGGAAGGGTGGTTCGACATCGACTTCGGTCGCCTCGAGGACGGCAGCTTCGTCGCGTTCGAGTCGAACGGACGATGCACCGGCAACAATCACGGACTCGCGGTCCGTCATCGTCTCTTCAAGGAGCGTGCGAACCAGGTCCACGCTTGGACCAACGACGCCCTCAAGGTGCGTCCCGGAACACCCTTTGAGCAGGTGCTCAATCAGGTTCCGAAGGACGTTCTCTGGTGTCCCAGCCGAGAGGACGGCGTGATCATCACGATCCCGCCCGGTGGCGACGACCAGCAGTTCTCCATGGGCTACGTGGCACTCGCCAATTCCACGGAGCGCAAGCACGAGCTGCGTGACGCCATGGATCGTTTCGCACAACAGACCTACCTGACCTCGCTGGGTCAGGCAGTGATCCTGGAAGCGCGCTTGCGCTGATCAGGTCATGAGTACGTGCCCCGACTGCTTGTCGGGGTTTTCTGTTTGCAGTTTTTCATTCATCCTGTAGTCTTTCTTGTGTATGTCAGACGTGAACCAACTTCTTCAAACAACCAAGGAACTTATTGCATTTCGCACAACGGAGGATCGACCAGAAGCCCTACGTGCATGTGCTGATTATATTGAACTGTTTTTTGAGTCGTCCGGGCTTACCGTTGAACGATTTGAGAACGAAGGGATTCCTTCTGTGATCGTCACAAAAGGAACAAAGACACCGACTGTTTTTTTGAGTGGGCATTTCGACGTTGTTCCAGGATCAGACGATCAATTCGAGCCGCAGGTAAAAGGCGACAAACTCTATGGCCGCGGGGCACTCGACATGAAAAGCGGTGACGCCGTGATGATGCATCTCATGCGTGACTTAGCAGAGACAGAACATAGCATCGGACTCATGCTGACGGGGGATGAAGAAATTGGTGGATTTAATGGGGTGGCTAAATTGGTTGAGAAGGGATATGGGGCTGAGGTGGTGATCATTCCAGATGGCGGTGAGGCCGTGCATAAAGTCGTGAGCAAGGAGAAGGGGATCTTGCGAGCGACGCTTGTCGCGAGTGGGACGAATGCGCACGGGTCCACACCCTGGAATGGAGAAAACGCCATTTCAAAACTTGCTCAGGCGATCACGGTTGTTGAACAACTCTTTACTCCCGTTGATCAGCATCCTGACAATCATTGGGTCACCACGGTAAACGTGGGAACGATCCAGGGCGGGGAAGCAACGAATCAAGTTCCAGATCAGGCATCGGCGACGCTTGATATTCGTTTTACGGAAGCTGATGATCCCAATGTTCTCATTAAAAAGATCGCATCAGTTCTCCCTGCTGGGGTTCAGGTAAATGCAACAGTCGTTGCTTCTATGCTCAATATTCCTCTTGAACACAAAATGATCACGCCTTTTGTGGATGCACTCGCTGCACACGGTAGAACAGCTGAGTGGACACTTGATTCAGGTGCATCAGACGGACGATTCTTTGCTGACAAAGGTGTTCCAGTCATTATTAGTCAGCCAGACGGAGCGAATCTTCATGCTCCGGGGGAGTGGGTGAGTATTCCTGCTTTAGAGTTGTACTATCATGTCATTAAGGACTATCTGGATCGTATTTCACGATAGGTGGACAAGTCTGTGGACAATCCTGTGGATCAGCGGTGAATGAATTTTGTAGAAATCCCTTGAAAAATCTGTCTATTTCTGTACAATATGATTGCCTTACGGTTAGATGGGTGTGCTCCATTAACACATAACACCACGGTCCGGTAATGTACGGCTTCGGTCGTGCAATAGGACCACCCCGGTTGTTCGTCTGGTGCTGACGACATGGTGGATTCGACAAGCTACCATCATCGCGACACAGGTGAATTGATAGATCATGCTCGCGCTAGGTGTCTATCAGCCGATCTATTGGAACATCCTTACTGTGAGCCACCCATTTCCGTTAGGCACTAAAACATCACCAGAATTCTGGTGATGTTTTGTTTTATGAGGAAAAACCGCCGGCTTTAGCCGGCGTGTGCGTTTAACGGCGTAGCCCTTGTGAG
>PFWU01000042.1:29846-44768 GCA_002791295.1 Candidatus Uhrbacteria bacterium CG_4_9_14_3_um_filter_50_9 | reverse complement strand
TAAGTATGTAATTTTTCGTTAAGTTGCTTTGTAAAATCCAAAAGCGAATTATAATCTTGTCTAAATTTTTCAGGACTTTTCAAATATCCGTTCAAATAATCATCAACGGATAAAAATTTATCTCCAAAAATTGGAGTCGCTTTTTTCTCGTCTCTCAAATGCAAAAAGTAAGAAACTTTTAATGATTGCTTTGTTTCTCCGCTAACTGCGATTGCTAAAACATCAAATCCTTTTGCTAAATAAGAAGCATAAAGCAAAGCACCGTCAACCGAAAAATCCGCATATTTATCACGATCTTTGCTTTCGTGTTTGGTTACATCTGCTTTACATTCAATAACAATTAGTAAATCGGGATTGGTTTTGTAGCTGATTATAAATTCTGGATAACCTTTTCCGCCGCCTTTTTTTGAGGCGGATTTTAACAACTTATCAATTTTTGGATTATCTGAGCGTTGTTCCTCAATATAAATAGAATCCAAAAATTTGGAAAAGTGGTCTCTTGTGATTATTTCGGTTTTTCTTTCGTTTGCCATACCACCTCTTTAATAAGTTCAAATTAATTAAAGTATATAAAACTTCTTGCTTTTTTCCAATTAAAATTCGTTTTCGTAAAATGAGGGTCAGGTGTGTTATGTGCTTTTTCAAAAAAACAGGCGATCTTTATCATCAAAAAATATCCTGATAGGCATTACCACGGCTCATGACATGATAAAGTGCGCCAGGATATTCAATGCGTAAAGATCTTGCCATGCAAAAGGATTATACCAAAAAGCACATAACACGACCTGACCCTTTCCCCTTTCCTTCTTCATCTCAAAACCGAGGTTTCCCTCGGTTTTTCTCTTAACACAGATTCGGTCCCTCCGGATCGCTCTCTCCCTGCTTCAGTGCTTGTGCGTATTGTTCCATGGTATCCCGCAGGGCTTCTTTGATGGGGCGCATAGTGATGCCTGCTTTTTCGAGATTCTCTGAATGTAAGAAGTTGTTTGAGCGGCCCTTGCTTGCAAGTCCCTGCGACACCAGTTCGTCGTTTGAGATCCACTCGTTTTTATGAGATGGATCTACCAGCTCTTCATAAAGGGCGATTAAATCACGGTGTTTCATTGTTCCCGGATTGGTCACGTGGAAAATGCCGGTGGCTCGTTTATCAAGAAGCTGATGGAACACATCAATCATGTCATCCAGAATCGTGACTGAATTCTCAACATCAATAATCTTTGGATAGCTGGCAAGTTTGTTGATGAGATTCCCTGGGGCTGGCATCCAATCGATTGGCATGCGGATGCGCGCAATCCCCACATGTGGGAGGGTTGAGAGGACAAGATCTGCTGCCCACTTTGTGCGTGAATAGACGGGTCGCGGGTTTCCAAAGTCGTCCTCGCGCCATGCGTTGTCTTCATGTGGAGATTCTCCGTAGAAGATGCAGCCAGAACCCATGTGGAGCATGTAGATGCCCGCCTCAGCACAGGCGTCTGCGAGCACAATCGGCATCACAGTGTTTCCTCGAATAGTCTCAAGCTGGTGATCCTCACACCAATCCACGTTTGGTTTTCCCTTCACACCCGCCGCATTAAACACCACATCCGGTTTCACACGATTAATCTCATCAAGGGCATCCTTCTTTGTCTCGACAAGCACCTCCGAGATCACAGCCTCCTCCCCCCAATTTTCTGCACAGCGCTGCCCCATGTATCCTTTTCCAAAAATAAGAATCTTCATAATCGATTAATAGGTTGATGTTTCAGATTGTTTCTTATCCGCGATCGCCTTAAACCACTCAAACGCCTCTCGCCCTTCTTTTTTTCCAAGAAGAAATGTGAAATTAAATTTTCGCTCATCAGTCGTTTTGAATCGAACCGATCCTTTCATTTTTCCATCGTCTTTCCGTTCACGTACATGGATCTCGATCAATTGCGATTCACTGAGTTCAATCTGTTCCTCAGGGTAACGGAGCGTGAACGCCCGACCATTGATTATTATAGATCGAAGCCCACGCTTAAGCTGATACACCATGAGCCCTGGCCCGATGAGAAAAAACGTAATAAAAAAGATACCCGTTCCCACCGTAAACGCCTCCAAGCCTGTGTCTTTGAAACCACTCCAGTAATTAAGACCTGCGATCACAGCAATCGCCCCAAAAATGATGAGTGGAAAAATGAGCGACTTGGGCCTTAGAAACTCGTACTCAATCACGCTCGGTGAGGAGCTAAAACTGTAGCCATCATTATCGATCGACATATTGCTGTTTGTAATAATCTTTGTAAGAACCATCACGACAACGGTCAATCCATTCTTTATGTGACTTGTACCACTCGACTGTCTGAGCAATGCCTTCATCGAACGTCACTTGTGGGACCCAACCAAGTTCTGTGCGGAGCTTGTTTGAGTTGAGTGCATAACGCCGATCATGCCCTGCTCGATCCTTGACGTATTCAATCGCAGAGTCGTCTCGACCCGTCATCTCAATCAGCTTACGTGTGATTTCAAGATTTGGTACACGAAATCCCGTACCGATGTTGTACACTTCTCCTGGGTTTCCGTTCTGTGCAATCGCATCAATGGCACGACAATGATCCTCCGTAAAAATCCACTCACGAATCTGCATGCCATCCCCATAGACAGGAACCGTCTTCCCTTCAAGAAGATTCATGGTAAAAAGTGGAATCAACTTTTCTGGAAACTGATAGGGGCCGTAGAAATTTACGGAATGCGTCACGATCACCGGCACGCCATACGTCACTGCATAGGAGTGGCAGAGGTGATCGGCCGCAGCCTTTGAAGCGGAGTAAGGGGAACGTGGCTCGAACTTTGAATCCTCATCGCTCTCCCCTTCCATCACAGCCCCAAACACCTCGTCGGTTGAGATCTGCACCATGCGAGGGATGTTAAATTTGCGTACAACCTCAAGGAGATGAAAGACCCCGTGAATATTTGTGTCAATAAATGCCTCTGGTTCAAGGATGGATCGATCAACATGCGTCTCGGCGGCATAGTTAATAATCAAATCCACTCCTTGGACGACCTTCTCCACCGCTTTTGCGTCCGCAATGTTTCCTTTCACAAACGTGTAACGAGGATCATGCTCTATGTCAGACACGTTCAACAGATTGCCTGCATACGTCAGGTCATCGAAATTCACCACTTCCACATCAGGATAGGTCTTCAATAGGTAATGAATCATGTTGGAGCCCATGAACCCAGCCCCACCGGTTACTAAAATCTTCATACATTCCCCTTGATCTCCTCCGCTAATTTCTTAAATGCCTCATGATCTGTCTCTCCCTGTGGCCAAGTTTCAAGTCCATCTCCCGCATAGCGAGGAATGATGTGCATGTGTGTGTGAAAAATCGTCTGGCCTGCATTCGCCCCTACATTAAAAATCACATTGATATCCGTCGCGTGAACCGTCTTCATAATTGTTGGAGCGAGCGAGCGAGCCGTCGTAAGCAATGCCTGCGCATTTTCCTCAGATGAATGAAGCACATCCTGTTCGTGTTCCTTTTGGACAAGAAGGGTGTGCCCCTTCGTCGTAGGAAAAATATCCAATAAGGCAATCACACGATGATCTTCGTACAGTTTGTGGCAAGGCATCTCTCCAGAGACGATCTTGCAAAAAATACAATCTTCCATAGTTATGAGCGTAAGACACGTAATAGGAGTAGCGGAATAAAGAAACTCATGATCGCAAGAGGCAATTGATACCCTCCAAGGCCATCGGTAGATGCCCAGATTAACACAGCAAGCGGGAAACCTGAAACGATGGCAAGAAGCCACTGAACCCACACATGTTCCGTGTATTCATCGATGAGACTCGCCCACCAAACCCCGAAAACTAAGCCACACAATAAGAAAATGTGTACAGAAAAGTACCGAGACACAAATCCAGGCTTCAAAAGATCCATAAGCCAGAACAGCGCATAGGACGTCAAAGAGGTGAGAAACCCCGTTTTTGCAATCTGCTCAAACACCCCCACTGATCTCTGTTTCCAAATCATAACTCTTCTCCCGTGAATAATTGACTCACATCTGCCCAATCACTCTGTTCACGATAAAACCATGTATTCAGCTGATGGATCAGCACGTGAGCATTTCGTTCTTCAACAAATGGTGTGGAGAAAGAAATCTTCCAGGTTCCATCTTCTTCCGCAAATAACTCCTGAGATGCAAAACTTACAAGCCCCACGAGCCAGTCCCCTTCTTGACGAGGAGAGGTGTATTCAGCAAACACATAATTGACACCAAGTTCCTCAAGGGGGGTGTAGGCACTTAGTGTGGCGGTATCGGGATTAAAGTACTGTGACTGATTGAACGCAATCTTCCCACCGAGAAAAATCTCAACGTCTCCTAGGGGAACATCCACCTCAACCACCCCCTGTGTGTTCACGGCCGCATACCATTCATAGGGCTCTTCAATCAGAAGTACGTCGTCCCCTATTGTCACTGTCTGTATCCCCTCGGCATGTCGCGTTTGAAAACGCAGGTACTCTCCGTTCGTCCAAAACCGACCCCCTTCCGCTGGTTCGTGGTAGGCCACCTCATCTCCAAGATAAACAGTGTTTAGAAAAACGAGTTTCTGCTGTGTGGTGTAAATCTTTCGAAAAAAAATGTCACGAGGAGCATTCAAGACAAGCTTGTACACTCCCTCAGGTAACCCCGGCACTTCAAGCTCGAGACGCTTCAGTCCAGAAGGAACGGCGTCATCGGTTGTGTTCCCGTCATCACTCGCCCGTGCTTCTGCAACAGGTTGGCCTGCCTCATTAAACACAAGCACACTCACCACATCCTCCCCTTCGTCACGATTCATGTCCATGTAGTCAAACGTAAACGAAAGTGTTTCGTTCTTAATATAGGTCTTCGCCTCATGATGACCTCGGAGTGAAACATCAATCGTCTGGACGTAAGTAGATGGGGTGTAGCCATTCATACGATACGGCGTCTCGAGGTCTGTGCGATACGTGGCCACCTCGGTTCGATCAGGTGGATCGGCAAGGAAGGCTGCGACGGATGAGTACACAGGCTCTCTCTGGAGCAAGACATACCCGTCCTCGTCCATACGATCCCAAGATGAATCGTCGATGGTCTTATTGTGAAGCGGTCGCATGGTGTACGTCTCAGGTTCCAGAGCCGTCAGCGCTCCAATCTCCACCAAGGGAAGATCTTCATTTTGAAACCACACCTCCAAATCAATACGTTCAAACTCACGATGCGGGTGAAGAAAGAAAAAGGCTGGGTCTGCCACAATTGCCTGCACGCCTTCTCCGTTCACCTCCGTTGGGTCATCCACCCGTTCACTCGGTTTTAGTTCGTCGATAAACGGAGAGCTGTCTCCCATCTCGTACGCAACAGCAAATACTCCAGAAGGCACAAGCCACTGAGTGAGAAGCCAGCTAAAGACAATGACTGGCGTCAACATAATAAGGAGCTGAATGAGGCGGGTGATGTAAATCATTCTGGGTAAATGCGATAAAGAGATTCAAGATGGTATGTTTCTAATCGCTCAATCTGAAGGCCCATCCGCTTAAGTCGTGATTCATTCAGGTAGGTGAGGTCAACATCTGGAAACGTGATTCCATAATAATACAGTGGACCGTGCTCCACGAGTATGGGCATGGCGTCATAGGTTGCCTCATCTCGAAGTGGGTACCAAACATTCCGATGAGGGAAAAAGAGTTTGTCCGCACGGTCGACAATCACCACTGCATCCGCTTCAACCAGAGAGAGCACGGATGCTTGAATCTCAGAAGACGTAAGAAGAGATTGACGTGCTTGGAGAAGAGCGTCATCTCCGTGCACAAATGTCGTATTGATAGAAAGACCTAGGAGGAACAAACAAAAGCCTCCAACAAACAACCCCTTGGCTATAGGCGTGCGGCCACGCTGAATCATCCACCCAATGGCTGACGCAACGAAGACACTCGACATCAAGTACATAGGCAACCAGTAGCGAACATAGGAATTGGCCATGGTGATCTGAGAAGGGTCTGGATTATCGTGAATTTCCCAGCTACCGTACATCAACACAAGCCAGGCCCCGATCAGAACAAAACTCATGGTAAAGACCCATCGCCAGAGACGTCGTTTCTTGTCCGCTAAAAAGGTGAAGACTCCTAAGACCGTTAAGACGGAAAGCCACCAGAAGAGTTGGACTCCATACGCATTAAAATGCAACCAAGCACTCCTTGGATGAATGCCAAATGGAAAAATCGCAACCCCATCAACAGAATCTCCTGCTGTTAAATCAATGGAAACGTTTTCAAGCCCCACTGTATACCCTGTGACAAATGGTCCTCCGTATACGAGTGTGTTTGCACCAAGCATGAGGACCGCTCCAACCAGCACCCCCAAGAAGACGTTGCCAACTCGACGGAAACTCAGACGAGGAAAAAACACGAGTCCTCCGATGAGAGCCAGTCCAATGACCCACCAAAGTTCAGACGTGCGTACCATTAACGCCAGCATCAAGAGGAATCCACCTAACGGATCATTCAACCAGTGAACTTTTTTCTTTTGCCTCACAGGTCGATCAACAAGCATCCACACCCCAATGACCAGCACACTGACGAAGAGGACATTGTGCATGAGGCCACGCGCACTGTAGTACCAAAGGGCGGGATGTAAGAGGAAAATGCCAGCAGACAATGTGGCAAGCTCGGGGCTCATGAGATGTTGCATGATCCGACGCCAAGCCTCTGCGGCTACAATCGCCATGAGTGGGGTCAACACCCAAAACACCCAAGAGCCAAGCACCATCGCTATGAGTCCATACAAAAACGGTAGCCCCAGAAAACTTCCTGGTTTGAGCATCCCCTCATGAGACACGGTGCTGCGTGGGTGGATCCGATCTCCCAGTATGAGAGAGAGTTCGTTGACGTCCGTGGAAAATGATCCTGTTTCAGAAAACCGCGTGCCAAAAAACGCATTCGCCGTCTCATCTGGTGAAACATACAGATTCGATGGATTCACGAGTATGAGGCTCCCGAAAAAAAAGAGAATCGCCGCTGCGGCGAAGACCCACTGTGTCCAATGTCTGAATGGCTTAGAGGCCATAGGTAAACAAACTGATCACCGCAAAGACAATCGCAAGAGAAAGCGTACCGATTGAAAGCGGAATGAAGAGACTGTAGCCGGCCCAGAGGGCAATCAACAAAAAACTCACGCCAATCACCTGAAGACACATTTTGGTTTTTCCAAACACATTGGCACCCATGATCTTTCCATTGTGTTTACGAACGATCCCACCGAGCGTAATCAGGACCTCCATAAGCACAATGGTGAGAGCAAACAGAACATTGACATGTTTCATGACCACGAGGAGGACGACAGAACCAATGAGCACTTTGTCGGCAAACGGATCATAAAAGGTGCCCCAATCGGTGACCTGCTTGCGCACACGTGCGAGTGAACCATCCAGAGCATCTGTAAACGCCACAAACAGAAAAAGCGGTACACCAATCGTGTACTGCTCAAGATAGAGAAACCACAGAACGATTGGTGTGCACACGATGCGGAACATCGTAACCATGTTTGGTGTCACAAATGCTGGCACCAATGGCACAAAGGTGTAACGCATCACATGATCATGTGGGAACAACTTGTGCGGAGAGCGCTGATGCATAGTATACTGAAGCAATCGCTATGTTACGACGTTTTCAGCTTATCATCCTTTCCGTCCTTTTTCTAGCCGTTTTTGTGGGGAACACCTTTGTCTTTGAGAGTCCCACACTCGGCGCTCTTTTGTTAGCTGTGTATCTTGGGCTCTTTGGATGGGAACTGGGTGGCGTGGTCACACAAACAGAAAAGGCCGTCCTGAGGTGGTGGATTGGCGTCTGGGTTCTCCTTTCTCTTGTGTTGATCGCGGGGACCGTTGCCTACTATGTTGCCCTGATCAGTCCAGAAGTCATTTATCTCATCATCTTGCTCACCCCACCCGTCGTCCTCACCCTTGCGAAAAAACAGCGCACCTCTCTTTTGAAACATGGACACAATCTCTGGACCGAGAGAGCTCACCGTATTCCAGGTGCCGTCTTCCTCATCACCTCTCTCATTATCCTCCTCGCTGTTCTCCTCCTGAGCAGCCTCTTTGATCATCAAGTCACTGAGTCGGTTCGTTCTGTGTGGGAACGTCTTCCTAGTTTTGTCTTCCCTATTTTTTTCCTTCTCGCCCTTCTTCTATACGCACTATTATTCCGCGGAAAGGAGCGCTCACTCACCCTTGTTCTCTTTGGTGTCCTCCTGTTTACCACCGTGAGTGTTGCCGCCATCACCTTTCCTCTTGGATTTGGGTTTGACTCGTTCATTCACAAAGCCACGGAGGAACACCTCGCTCAATTCGGTACCATCACCCCCAAACCGTTTTACTACATTGGTCAGTATGCCCTTGTCCTGTTTGCGCATCACGGCTTCCTGCTCCCTGTGACGCTTGTCGATACCTATCTGGTCCCCTTCTTGTTAGCGCTCCTCCTCCCAAGTGCTTGGTATTTTGCCGCTGCACATATCACGAACAAAAAGTCCGTCTCCATGACAACGCTCGCAGGCATCTTCCTCTTACCGCTCTCTGGGTTCATTGTCACCACCCCGCAAGGCCTCGCGAACCTCTGGACCTTGCTGCTCATCTTGGCGTCTGTACCTTACTTACTCGAAAAAGAACACCCACGCTTATTGGTACTCGCCTTAAGTGGAATCGCCACACTCCTCATTCATCCCATCGCGGGATTGCCCGCCATGCTTTATCTCGTGCTTCTTTTTTCTGATCCTTCACGAGCAAATCCACGCACGCCTGTCCTCAACAAACTCGTTCGACTCGGTCTGATCGCCTTTTCGTGCGTGGTGCTCCCTCTCAGCTTTTTGGCAAATGCCCTTATTGGTGGCCAGTCGATTGGTGTTGATTGGGCTTCCCTGAACCCACTGAGATGGATTGAGGGGCTGAATGTCTCCGTCTTTTTTGAAAATCGCTTTAACCCCCTACTCGACTTTGTCTATTTGTATGGGCTTAACGTGGCCTTACTCGGATTCCTCATTGCAGGGCTTGCCTGGTGGTCGTACAGAAAAGAGCTCTCACATCGATTCCGTGTCCTACTCCTCATGGTGCTTGCGCTCGCCGTCAACTATCTCATCATGAGTACAACCCTTGAGTTTACATTCCTCATTAACTACGAACGTTCCAACTACGCTGCGCGACTTGTGCCACTGATGAGCTTCTTCCTCGCCCCTCTGATGATTCTTGGGCTGTCGCACCTGTTCCTCAATCTGAAATCACGGCCGATGATTTTGCGTGTTAGTGTGGTCGTCCTCCTCGCTGCGTGTACGGCGAGTGCGTTCTACATGGCGTACCCACGACGTGATGCCTACGAGACCAATCGTGGCTTTAATGTGAGCCAAGCAGATATCGACGCTGTCTATCTGGTTGAATCTCTCGCTGATGGCAAACCTTACCTTGCGCTTGCAAACCAATCCGTCAGTGCCGCTGCCATCAACCAACTCGGCTTCCGCTACTTTGGTGATCTGTTCTTTTATCCGATCCCAACCGGTGGAGAGCTCTATGACGTCTTTCTCGACATGAATGAATCTCCAACCCGTGAAACAGCCGAGGCCGCCTTGGATCTCGTGCCCATGCACGGGGGCGTCATCCAACTCTACTTCCTCGTCAACAACTACTGGTGGCAGGCTCCGCGTATTATTGAAACAGCAAAAAGCACCGCAGACGACTGGAGAAGCGTAGGGGAAGGCGGGCAAGTATATATCTTCGAATACGATCTTGAACCTTAGACACGCTGATTTATCAGAATAGCAATCTCCTATGAAAAAAGGTGAAGAACCCGTCTGCGCACATTGCGGGTACCCACAACAAATCAATGAACACGCCTTTGACTGTCCTACAAAAAAACCAAAGCAAGCTGAAGGCACTATTGAAGGACGTCAAAGACGAGAAAACGGTTTTGTCCGTGAGGCCCCAGCGTTTTTTGTTGCAACAGATTCTTTTGTTTCATTGCCGGGATCGGAGCATCCTAACTTAATTCACCCTCTCTTTTTCCAACGGTCAGACACAGTCCTGCCACCGGACATGGTCGAAAAAACAACGACCGCACAAGTCATTCCAACCATGGGTCGAGCCGCATTCATCGAACAGCCATCAACATTCCATGGGGAAAAATTTAACTACCTCCAGTGGAAAGGGGTTGGAGAGAATCCACACAACGTCGATATTGAAGAATCGGCAAGACAAAAAGGTGCGACCACAGAATTTCCTTTAGGAAAAAAGGGGGTTAGTCCACTCATGTTCGTATCCGCAGATGGACGGAGCATGTTACGTTTTCTTGGTGGTTCATTTTACGAAGACTTGCTTGAAGAATCGGAAAATCACAAGCGCCTTTCTCGTTTTGGCCTGCGGATGCCCGAGATTGTTGGAACCATAAAATTTTCCCGTGCATTCTGTGAACAACAAGGTCTTCCCATGCCTGATTCTGACGAGCCAGAAGACATCGAAGGACAGACGCTCGAAGCGTATCTTCTGTCTCACAAAGATGAGATTGACCCGAATCTCTACGAAAAACTACTTACTTCAAGCGAAGCGAAATCCGGTTACCGGTCGCTGATCCTTGGTCAAAATGTTCGAGCGTTTCGTAACGTTTGGCGCGCAGAAGACCTTGAACGGATCATGGATGCAACCCAAACCGAGACAGAAAAGGAAAAAGCGATCTCTGATGTGTTCACAACGTCGCGACAAATCATAGGCGAAGAACTTGGTCGAGAACTCGATAATCCTGAATTCGTGAAAGCGTATGCGGGGATCCTTGGTGCACAGACAGGAATATTACTAGCAAACAAACTAGATCACGGTTCTCTCTCTGATCTAAAACAGAACATCACCCTCGCCGGGGAAGTTGTAGATTTCGACGCAACAAAAGTGATAGATGAAGAGTACTTGCATGATGAACAAAATTACCCAGATTGGGTTTACAAGGATGGAGTTCCACAGCCAGACCTAATTGAAGAGTGGCGAAAGACACAGCTAGATGAACTCTTTCGGCAAGTATATTACATGGCGTCACACCTCCAGCCGTTGCTCGATGGACTTACTCTCCTCCATGAAGGAGGCAGAGAGATTGAAATGAACGCTGTAGAAGCATTCATTCAGGGATTGAAAGGAACAACACCGCCTGAAATGTTGGAAACACTCCGTAGTCGACTAGACGACAATGCTTCTTTTGGTACTGCCAAAAATCTCTACACCAGTTACGATGGCTCCGTTGATGAGATGAAGAGGAAGAACTTTGATGGATGCAAAGAGTTATTTTCCCGTCTTAATACGTTTCTCACTGAATCAATTTAAAACTGCAAGCAGCAATGAGAACAAAAACATGGTCACCAAGTGACCATGTTTTTGCTAGATTGAGCGGATGTCGTGCCCTCACCTCAGCAGTATGAGTGACACGATCGTTGCGAAAAGGGCGGCGGTTTTTTTCTTGTCCATGTGTTCCTTAACCGACAAAAATTCCAAGAGTTTCCTTTCCGCTCAATACATCTGAAAAAAATAGCACCCCGACGGGGATCGTCAAAGTCGATGCAGCAACTTTGTAGATCGGAAAAAAGATGGACGAATCAATCACCTTCAACGCATCAACACGTGTGACACTGACAATCAAGTACGCAACCGCATCAATAAGCGCGATAAACAGAACAAGCATCACACGAGATTGGTGGCCGAGCCGCCCAGACAAACCTTCATTTTTAACCCATGTTGCGGGTCCGAGGTTCCCGCAGACATTGATCTTCTGAGGATTATTAATATGGACGGCCATGCCGTCTATTTTAGTTCACTCATCAACGCTTCTAAGCGCTTCACGTACTTCTGAAGAGCATACTTCTGTGCTTGTATCCTGATCGTCTCTGTCTTCCCCCACCACACATCTCGCTCTGTATGAATACGCTTCATGGCCTCTGCAAGCGCCTCCTGACTGTTTGGTTCTACCAATAGCCCTGTCTCCCCTTCCTCTATCAGCTCTGGAATTCCCCCCACACGGGAGGCGATCACTGGCACGCCAACTTGGAACGCCTCATAAATCACTGTTGGTGAATTTTCGTAGCAGAGGGACGGGACAAGCACGGCGTCGCTTGCTTGAAGGATGCTGACGAGATGTTCCAAAGAAACAAACCCGTGAAATTTGATGCGCCCATCTCGCTCAGCGCGTTCACTTACATAATCCGAAAGTGCACCATCTCCCGCAATATGCAGCTCCACATCGTCATCAAAAGCCTCGAGTGCATCGAGCATGAGCATGATGCCCTTATGTGTCTCTAGTTGTCCGACATAGAGGAAGCGGGTTCTCGGAGCAATACGCTCACCTCGAGGCTCATCCTCCACAGGTGGAAGTGGATTTTGAAGAACCTCAACACGTGTATCGGTAAACAGTGCGCGGTCTTGATAGAACGATGCAAGAAATTTAGAGGGGGAAAGCACGAGGTCTGGAGTCCCGATAGATCGGCGTACCCCTCGCTCATACAGACGTCGCAAGAAACTACGATTGAGCCAGCTGTCTTCTTGACCGTAGATCAGAAGTCCACTTGGCACAGAAAGCTGAACGTCATGAATCACATGAATATGGGAAACACCTAGTCGCTGAATCTCCTTTCCAACAGAAACACCCAACCCTTTGAGGTTATGGGTGATCACCACATCTGGTTCCTCCCGCCGGATCAACGTGCGAACAGCCGCACGAGAGAAGGGATTAAACAGATCCACCACATGCCAGAGCAACCGAATGGGAAACGGAATCAATCCATCATTTTTAATGTGATAAAAATTCAATGGAAAAAACCGGTAGACGGATCCCAAATAATGCGTATGAATACGAGGTACGAGACTTCTTAATCCGTCAAAAGGCTGTGTGGTCAATACAAACACATCATGCCCTTTCTCATAAAGCGCATCCGCCACGCGTTGGGCCACAAGTTCCGCTCCACCACGTGCCTGAGGCGGATAGAGATTTGAGATGATGCAAATTTTCATAGATCATCCTTCCATTCATGAGCGTACTCTCGTTTTGATTGTTGTTCTAACACCGAACAATAAGTCTCTTCAAGACGCGAGATGAGTGGGTCCCAGTCAAAGTGTTGTTCAGCGTGTTTGCGTGCTGAGAGCCCAAAACGTTTGCGCAGATCTGTTTGTTCAAGAAGTGTGATCATTGCTTTTTTAATCTCCTCGACATTTCCTGGTGGAACTAAGAGGCCTGTATCGCCATCGTTCACCACCACACGCACCCCTGCAAGATTCGAGGCGATACTTGGTATCCCTGTGGCCGCTGCTTCTGCTGCCACAAGACCAAAGGCTTCCGCACGTTTTGTTGAAGGAAAAAGATGGATGTCTGCCGCACGGTAATAGTCTGGTAAATCTTCATCGGAAACATTTCCAGCAAACGTCACTCGTTTGGCCAGCCCACGCTCGAGCATCGTTGCTTCATAGCTTGGCTGCAAACTACCACTCCCAACAATGAGACAGTGCCAGTCGTATTGACGAATCCCAGAGAGTGCCTCAAGAAGAACCGGAAGGCCTTTAAAATGATGGGCTGGATCAAGCCCACCAACAAACAACAAAACAGGAACTGATGTATTGATGGCATGGCGCTCACGAATAGACGACCCATCTCCTGGCGAAAACCGTTTGAGATCAACGCCAAACGGATGGATCTCAACGCGGTCCATCACCCCATCAATCTCAGCAAGGGCTGAGGTGTCTGCGTAATCCTGTGTGCTTACCAAAATACGATCCACACGATTGATGAGCCACGGAAACAAGAGCCGACGGTGAGCGCTAAACATCGCACCCTTCGCACCGGTTGCGACCGCATCCATGTGGTACGTCATCACAAGACCCTGATCATGTCGCATGGCCTTTCTCACAATGGTTGGCTCAGCACCGCCGAAAAACGGATAGTGAAGATGAACAAGATCAAAACCAGAAAGTCGATGGAAGAGCGATGGAAGCACACCTGCGTTTCCAATGTTGATGACCCCAGGAACCCGGTGCACATGGCGGGGATCATCCTTGATCTCTTCCTGCCGGGTCGTGAACACATGCACGTTATAACCGCGCGCCCTTAAGTGTTCTGTGTATTCAAACGCAACATTTCCCATGCCACCTCGATAGGGGGGATACGTGCAGACCACCTGCGCAATGTTTGGTTTTTCGTCTCTATGACTCATGAACGCATTCTATCAAGTCTTTACAAAAATGAGAGGGTTTACTAGATTATGGACACCTTCCACCCAGGAGCTTCTGATGCTCTACTTGCATCAAGCAGTTTCCCGAGACCTCCTCTGGCCTTTACACGGTACTGTCACGAGTCTTGACCTGCCTGTGGTCATCTCATACGCCCTCACCGACAGACGCATCCTCTACGTGTACCGACTCGTGGTCATGACAGAGGAACAACTGCAAACCCGAGGCTTCACCACTGACGACATCCGTCTGGTCCAGCGAGCGTTGAAGCGGAAGAAGCTTCGGCTGCACATGAAGCTGCACTGGTCCTTGTGGGACATGATGGAGATTGGCAAGATTCCCTATGGTCCCGAGTACTACCGAGATACCATTGGTCGATTGGTTCGCTACAGCCAGTGGAAGAAGGTGAATCGGGCAACACACCACTTGATTGAGGCACAGCAACGGGTCATCAAACTCCGGATTGAAACACATCGTCGTGGTCAGTCCACATTTGTCTGGCCCATGGGGGAAGATGAGTTTGGACTCATGACATTCCACTCAATGTCCATCATGGCCCTCTAACCACCCACACGGGGTGGTTTTCTGATTACCATCGAATCAAATGTTTCAGGATCCACCAAACACCAGCGAGGATGGGGTTGCCTATTTTTTCAACGAGAGCCGTGCTCGTCTCTTGATGTGCAATTCTCCCCGTGAACAAGCGG
>PFWU01000042.1:25883-29828 GCA_002791295.1 Candidatus Uhrbacteria bacterium CG_4_9_14_3_um_filter_50_9 | reverse complement strand
ACCGAACGAATGGCGCGACTTGCGCGACGTTTCTTTGCAACATACATCCATGTCCTTGGGCTCAATAACGCCACATAGACGAGGATCTTTTCTTTCAGCCATCCACCCTTAACGGCAAACGCAAGCAGTCCGAGTTCAAGCGCAACCATAAACGGTAAAAGAAGAAAAAGCGTTCGCCATCTGAGGTGCGAGAGGTGAACGAGAATCCGATTGCGCTCCATCCAGTAAAACTTTTGGATCGAACGCTTGAACTCGTAGTCATGGTAGGCAATCGATTGTGTCGAGAGCACATTTTTGAATCCAGCTAATCGTATACGCCAACCCAACTCAAGATCCTCGTGATACAGAAAGAGGAATGGGTCAAGCAGACCAACTTTTTTGAGAATAGTTGAACGATACAGCACGGCTGCTCCGCTTGCATACGCAATCTCTTCCCCATCCTGCACCCGAATACCGCTCCAAGACTGACCGTTATCGCGCACAAACCCAAACCCGAGGAAATGCACCATGCCCCCTGTTGAATTGACGATCGCTTGCTGCTTCCACAGCATCATGCGTGATTGGACAGATCCAATCTGCTTATCTGACTCTGCCAACATCACTGCTTCCATGATGGCGTCCTGATGCAGCATGGCGTCGTTGTTGAGGAGATACACATACTCGACCCCATCCAGGAGTGCGTGATTCACCCCAAGATTGTTTCCTTCAGCAAACCCAAGATTTTCTGAGCTTGGAAAAAATGTAATCCCTTCCATCTCTCTGAACACTTCCGCACTCCCGTCTGGCGAATCGTTATCAACGACAATCACCCCGAGCTTCTCCTTTGGATAATTCAACCGATCAATAGAAGAAAAAACCTCATCAATATAAGGCTTCGAATTATAGGAAAGATAAACGATTGCAACACGTGGCAACATACTTAGTCTTCGTCAAGATCATCAATGGATAGTTTTCGAACTAAACGTGTGATCTCATGTTCTGTGTTTTCAATCTTCACGTACACCCGAAACACAAGATAAAAAAGAACAATCAAAGATGCATAGATCACGAGATCCGCCCCACGGCCCACACCGACAAGGCGTGCAATCACATCGGTCGTCTGTGGAAGCACCGCTACAACGGCTGCTGCTGCCCAAAACACCATCCAAAAAAGGAGCCACGCAATGGTTAATGCTCCCCGCTTAAATTGCCAAATCGTTTTCACGATCGCAAACAGGGCAAAGGCAATAATGAGAATCTGAATTGCTGTCATACCTATTGGGTGATGCGTCTCAAGACAAGTTTCACAAGTGTTTTGACTCCCACAAAAAAACTCTGTCCTTTTGAAAGTGAGTACTCGGTGTAAATGGCCTTAATCGGGACTTCCTTTAATGCTAGCTGATTACGTTTCGCCTCAGACACAAGTTCTGATGAGACCTCCATCCGGTTCGTCTTGATCTCAATCTTATCGAGCGCATAGCGATTAAACGCACGAAATCCAGACTGGCTATCTGTCACCCAAGCCCCAAACAGCACTAACGTGACGACGTTCCCAAGGAGTTGAGCAACACGCCGATACCATGGCATCCCTTTAAATCCCGTCAGCATGCGCGAACCAATCACCATGTCTGCACCATTCTGAATCGCCTTCACAAAGACTGGGATTTCATTCGCATCATGTTGGCCATCTGCGTCCAAGGTGATCACGACATCAACATTCATTTTTTTTGCCGCAGCAAATCCCGTTCCAATCGCTGCTCCCAAACCCCGATTAATCACATGAGAGACAACGAGTGCCCCCTGAGCGTGTGCAATCTCTGCCGTACGATCTGAAGATCCGTCATCCACCACAAGCATCACGTCGACGTGTGGCCGTGTGTGTTCAAGCACCTCCGCAATCGTCTGTGCTTCGTTGTAAGCAGGAATGAGTGCAGCGATCTTCATAGTGCACTGAGCAAAATCTTGTTTGCCTTCATATATTCAATCGTTCTCCTGAGCCCATCTTCGAGCCGAACCAATGGAAACCAACCTAACTCTTTCGCTTTATCAATACGAGGAAGGGCGAGCTCAGAGAGAAAGACGAGCTTCTCTCCCATGACGATCTTTGAATTTGAATCCGTCATTTTTATCACAAGTTCAGCAATCTCTTTCATTTTATGATCAAGATCACTTCCAATATTGACCGGACCCGGATCTTGAGGAGCCTCCATGAGACGTGTCATTCCATCGATCAAGTCTGTAATAAACATGAGCGAGGTTTTAAACTCTTCACCCACATTCAGAACAAGATCTTTTCCATCGAGCGCATTTAAGATGAAGTCAGGAATAAGATGACCATCGAAAAGAGGCATGCGTGGACCGTAGGTTCGAAAAATACGCGCAATGCGAATATCTAATCCATGTACCTGTCGGTACGTTTCAAACATGGTTTCTGAAAAACGCTTTCCTTCGTCGTAGCAAGCCCTTGGGGTGAGGTGATTCACAATCCCTTCCTCCTCCTCTTGGACATTTGGACTCCCCTCCGATCGCTCCCCATACACTACTGAGCTTGAAGTGAGCATCACCTTTGCGCGATATTTCTTGGCAAGCTCGAGCACATGATAATTTCCAACGGAGTTGGAAAGCAGTGTTTGAATTTTGAATTGATCGAAGTTCTTGATCGACGTTGGGCAGGCGAGGTGATAGATCTCTTGAATTCCCTGAAAGGGAAGTTTAAACGCAGCAAGCTCATTCAAAGACTCGAGTTCAAACGGCTGGTTCACATCCAACTTCACGAACCTAAAATCTGGATGTTGCAATAACGCATCAATGTTTTTCACGTCACTGGTTGAAAAGTTATCGATACAAAGAACGCGATGGTTGTCCTTTAGAAGCTGCTCACAGAGATGGGATCCAATAAATCCAGCACCACCCGTGATCACAATGTTCTTTTTTTCAAACGTCAAAGGTCTTGGCATATACCCTTAGTATAACAGAATTAACGTCCCCAGGCAGCAGAATTGATTCCACCCCGATCGTTTTCATCATCGCTAAAAAACGTTCCAATCAGCTCAGCATAGCCGTTATACACACGAATATGTGGGCCACCTCCTGGCCCTGCTGCCGTGATAATAGAGGCTCCCGGCCACTCGGAAAGATTTCCAACCGAGAGCCGAACTCCTCCTCGAAAGAGGGGATCGTAAGCAAAAAAAGTACCTAACCATGCACCCTCTCCATCAAAAATTTGAACATGAGGGCCTCCGCCATTGTCTGTTCCTGTCACAATTTCATCATCACCGTCGCCATCTAAGTCCCCACTCGCCACAAACACTCCATTCTGATACGTCTCAGCATAGGCAAGAAATTCGGCAAGAAACGTTCCATCAGGTGCATGCACACGCACAAAGGGAGCATGCCCCTCACCAAGTGTTGTCAAAATTTCATCCTTCCCATCCCCATCGACATCACCAAGTGCAATACGCACACTGCGTTCTCCTGTTCGATCTGTATAAGGTAACAAGACATCCTGAGCGAGCTCTCCGTCTTTATTGTACAGCGCAACCCGTGCATTCCCACCTGTGTCTGTACTCACCGCAATCTCCTCAACTCCATCACCGTCTGTATCACCTGTGGCAACAAAAAGACCTGTGGTCGCCCCCCCATCAAGTGCCAAAAATTCTGACTCAAGCACGCCTTCGAGTGTAAAGATGCGCACAAGGGGATCCCCCTCACCGGGAACAACCACAATCTCCTCAACCCCATCGCCATCCACATCCCCCATGGCTAAGCGTACCCCGCCATCAAACGATTCATCGTAAGCGTTAAACATTGTCATCACTTCACTTCCACTATTGGTGAACACTCGAACTGTTGGTGGACCACCTCCCTCTGGAGCGACGGCGATCCGGTAACTTGAATCACCGTCTTCCCCACTTATGACAGAATCCACAGAGACCTCCTCTGATTCAGAAGAAGTATCAGCAAAAG
>PFWU01000042.1:0-25830 GCA_002791295.1 Candidatus Uhrbacteria bacterium CG_4_9_14_3_um_filter_50_9 | reverse complement strand
CCAGTGGCGTCCCCAGTGGCAATCACAGGATCAACCGAAAGTCGTAAGATGCTCCTCACATCATCAGGAGTCAGGGACGGATGTGCGGCAAGAAGTAATGCTGCTGCACCAGCAACCATTGGAGACGCCATGGAGGTCCCTGACCAGCCGTATTCGTAATACGCCTCATAGCCATCCCAATCGTCAGACTGGTAAATGGCGCTGAAAATATTTTCACCCGGAGCGGAAATATCTGTGCACTCCGCACCGTAATTTGAAAAACTTGATCGTTCATCATTCTCATCTGTAGAAGCCACCCCGAGAATCCAGTCCTGATCAGCACGCTCCCCGTAACAGGCTGGGAAGATGGGTTTGTCATCGATATCAATTCCTCCGTCGTTTGAATTTCCAACCGCTGCCACAACCACGACTCCCGCCTCGTACGCTTCCTCGAGTGATTTCCTCATGGCGTCGTCAAAATCAAATCCTGTAAAACTGAGATTAATGACATCGGCTCCATTTGCAACCGCATACTCAACCCCCTGACGAGCGTAGTGCGAATTCCCCACCCCAAAGTTATCTAAAATACGCACGGACATAATCTCGATCTCCCAGTTAATTCCCGCAATTCCTTCCTCATTATCCCCCACGGCCCCAGCAATTCCAGCAATCACCGTTCCGTGTGAGACCGCAGAAGAATCAGCGCCTTCGTTTTCTGATGGTGTAGGCGACCCGTCGTTATCCACGAAGTCGTATCCGTTCACGTCATCAACATACCCATTCCCATCATTATCAATCCCGTCGCCTGCCACCTCTCCCCCGTTCTCCCAAATGTTCGCCTCGAGGTCTGGATGATCGAGATCGACCCCTGTATCTAAAATAGCAATCACAACAGAATCATCACCCACAGACGTCTCCCAAGCCTCCTCAAGATCAAGATGCTCTCGGTACCAAAGATCCTCGAAATACAAATCATCTGGCGTGAGGGCATAAACCGGAAGCGCCAACAAAAAGAATAAACAAAAAAGAACCCCCTTTCTCAACACAGCTGTCAGACGATGAAAAAGATGTCTGTTCATAATTCGACAAGCACATTACAAGTAACTAGAGACCGATGGTGGTTCCAAAACGGTTTAATTCTGGAAAGACAAAAAAACTTCCGATAAGCGATCCTTGATTGTTAAACACTCGGACATGAGGACCCCCGCCAGCTTGGGGAATCGTGTAAATTTCTGACTGACCGTTCTGATCAAGGTCCCCAATCGCTACTTCAACCCCCCGAGTAAACTCAAGTGGATAGGCAAAGAAAGATCCGAGACGCTCTCCAAGATAACTATACAACGTTACCTCTGGAACGTGACCTGACCCATTCGCAATCACGATTTCATCAAGACCATCTTGATTCAAATCCCCTGCGGCCAAAGAAATACTCGTCACCCCATCTCCAATCTCACCCAAGGAACGAATGTAGCGACCCGTCCCACTGTAGATCACGACAGAAGTTGCGGACGAACCTGCGTGGGTAAACACAAGTTCGGCACCTGGTTCACCATCGACCTGTGCACCCACAACACGGATGGCGCTCTGTGTGCGATCAAATGGAAAAAAGGATCCCGTAAGATGTCCCTGCTTATTGAATAGCCGAACCTGACCTGTCCCTCCACGATCCTGTGTGACAATAATCTCTTCGATCCCGTCTCCGTTTGTGTCTGCTGCGGCAACAAAGATACCTAGACGATCCCCTGTATCAAAAGCAAAGAATTGTCCTTCAACATTTCCTTGGAGATCAAAAATACGTACGTGCGGCCCACCTCCTGGCCCTGCCCCCGTGATAATTTCTGTCTCCCCATCGCCATCCACATCCCCCATCGCTAACCGAACTCCACCAGTAAAGGCTGGATCGTATGCGGTAAACCCACCAAGAATCTCCCCTGATGGACTGACCTGATGCACAACGGGGGCACTTCCTCGTGCCTGCGCAACCACAAATGTCTCAGAAGATGTGACTGTTGTTGGGGTTGTGTAGATCGACCCTTGAGCAAACACCCCAGCATATTCAAGCGCACGTGCGACATTCAACCGACCCGCACCAAGACGCATCCGATCAACAAGCAGCGATTCTCCAACAGCATCAACGGATAATTTTAATGCGTTTCGAATCTGATCAGGTGTCAGTGATGGGTAAGAAGATCTTAAGAGAGCGGCCGCACCAGAAACCATCGGGGCGGCAATAGAGGTCCCTTCCCACGGAGTTGCGTAGGAGGTGATATGCAGAGAAGAACCAGCTTCTTGATAGACTGCAGCAAAAATGTGTTCACCTGGCGCAGCGATATCTACACAGCGAGAGCCATAGTTTGAAAAATCTGAACGTGTGTCCTGATGATCGGTGGATGCAACCCCAATGACGATGTTGTCGTGAAGCTCGACGTCGAAACACGCCGGATAAACGAGCTGTGTATTAAGGTCCAACCCACCGTTTCCAGCTGCAGCCACGACCACAACCCCCTGTTCATGCGCCCAGGCAATGGTCTCACGTAGACGATCATCCGTCGCATTAAAGGTGAGGCTCAGGTTGATCACATCCGCACCATTTTCAACAGCATAACGAATCGCTCGTCGGACATTGGTCGAACTTCCCGATCCTGTTCCATCCAAAACCCGGAGAGGCATAATCGACACATTCCAGTTGATTCCCGTGATACCGAGTCCGTTATTTGCCGCGGCTCCGATAATCCCTGCGATCACTGTTCCGTGTGAGACAATCGTGTCAGAAAATCCTTCACCGGTCTCTGGGGCGGGCACGGCATCATTGTCTACAAAATCCCATCCGCGTACATCATTCTCAAATCCATTCCCGTCATTATCTGCGCTATTCCCTTCGAGCTCGTCTGTGTTCACCCAATATTGATCAGCAAGGTCTTCATGATCCAAATCAAATCCAGCATCCAAAATCGCTACAATAGTTTGTGAGGATCCCGTTTGAGTCTCCCACGCCTGTGGAGCTGAAATGGTATCCAAGTACCAAAGCTCCCCTCTAAATCGATCCGTGGCATCGAGCGCAAGAGCTGTTGATGCGGATAGCCCTATCATAAGAGCAGACCCCAAAAAAAGACTATGTTTCAAACAAAAATACCGCATATTTATATGCGGTATTGTAGCGATTTTCTTAGAAATTGTCATCTAGGCTCAAGAGGTATTGTTCCCAATCTTCAGGGTTGTAATCTTCAGATTCATCTATGTCTTCTCCGAATGAATAGTTGCCAAAGAATGCATCTGAAATGTCATCGATCTGCTGATTCCAATCCTCTCCATAAAGTGCGACTGCTACCTCCTCACTTGCAATGGCTCTGAGGATACCACCTTGTTCAACCGCATAAACCGTTGGTACACTCTGAAACTTCACCATTCTTGTGCCAGGATGATAGGTCACGTTTGCCCCTAAGGACAGTGAGGACATGAACTCGCCGGTCACTTCTACAACGTCATCAAAATCGTCGTACCAGGTGAAAAATACTTTTTCATTTGGGAACGCATGACGGGAACCATCTTCTGTGTAGTAGTAAACCGCACGGCAGGGGTCGCTTGTCTCGGCGCCCTCAACGCAGACAAGCTTGATAAGGTTTCCGGGTTCTGCCTCACCCACTTCCACTTCCACTTCCACTTCCTCCTCTATGGTGATATCTGAAACCTCAAAATCGAAATCAACGGCATCTCCTGTGTTTCCTGCTGTGTCGATCGCATAAACGGAAGCGCTGTGTTCTCCTTCAGATAATGCTCCTACGTCATAGGTGGTCTCAAGTCCGACATTCATCTCCTCTCCATCAAGCACAAGGACATAGGAGGAGACCTCAGAGCCCACATCCTCAACCTCAAGCCAAGACAAGCTCCTGTCCACCTCTTCATCCGTAGAAAAATCGAAATAAGCAATCGCCTCCGGTGCCTCCGGTCCTACCGCATCATAGAGCCAAACCGAGGAGTAGACGTCAAAGATCGTTCCTGCGACCCAAAGGAGTCCGTCATCACCGTAAAACGCATCGTAGAATTCGTAATAATCTTCAGAGAAATCATGTGCTTCCCATGTCTCCCCAGCATCTGATGACAGCAAGACAATCCCATCACCCACTACCACCATATTCTCACCGAAGGCCTCAATGCCAAGGAGGTCCTGCGTTGAAAGACCTTCAACAGAAATCGTAACCCATCCATCGCCACCATCCGTGGTCTTTCGAAATGTTCCTCCCTTTCCAACCACCCATCCGATATCATCGGTTGAAAAATAGACACCTCGCAAGTCCATGTCAGCCACCTTTCCAAGATCTGCCCAGGAAATACCATTATTGGATGCGTACAAAAGCCGTCCACTATTTCCCACCACCCAAGCGGTTCCGTCCCCGTTGTCCTGCACGTCATATAAGTCATGTGTCACACCACTTGACCCAACGGTCCACGTAAACGTGTTGCTGTTGTAATACAGTACGGTTCCTGCTTGACCAACCATGTATCCGTAGCCATTGTTGAAATCGACCGCATAGAGATGCGATGAGGTGCTCAACGAGAGCGGTGACCAAATCAATCCTTGATCAAAAGAAATCATGTAGGAACCCGAATCTCCCACAGCAACAAGATCTCCATCTTGATCGAGCGCAACGTCATGCCACCATGAGCTAGCGATTTTGTTATTCAGGGTCCAGCTTGCACCAGCATCTTCTGAATACATCGTGTACCCAGAATTTCCAACAGCAGAAATCATCTCATCCACCGAAACAATTCCGCGGATGCTCTGCATGGTTCCGTCTTCACGTTCAATCCACTCGGCCGCATGCACTGATCCAGCGAGAAAAAATGTAAGGGTGAATACAAAAGCACTCACAGAGAAAAAAGAAATACGCATATACAAACAGTATATCGCAGGGAGAAACCAAACACCACCCGAATGGGTGGTGTGGCTCCTCGAGGTCCCGGCCTAATTGCGATCCCAGGTTTGGCATCCGCCAAGTCTTTCGCCGCGGAGGCTTATGGACGGTCAAAGATGAATTCCATAGAGGTAGAGCCCCGAAGGGCTCTACCCATTGCTAGGCAATGTGGATGAGATTTACAAGTAAATCTCGTTTGAACGTACTAAGAAGTAACGTTCTGGATTACTTAGACCAAGTCTCACCGTCGAGGTTGAGGTTGAGAATAAGCCATCCGTTTGCCCAGTCAGCAGCGGTCGTTTCTGTACCGTCGTGACCAGAGAGGGACATGTCTGACCAGATGAAGTTGTACGCAGAGCTTCCGGTGCCGGCTGTTGTACAGTCCGTACCAATAGCTGCGGTATCACCCAAGGTCCAGATGTCTCCTGAACCAGTGTCGTCAAGACAGACGTCTGTCAAACCAACGGTTCCACCGTTTGAGTTGTGGTTTGCAGTATCACCAGCAAGATAGATGGTGAAGTAGTCCTCGTCACCAGGGTCAGAGTCAGAGTCGAAGCCTGAAGGTGTTGCGCGCAACGTGTAAGTTACGGTTTCACCAGCTGAGATTACTTCTTCTGAAGTATCCCAGATGACGTAAACATCTGTATTCGCTTCTACAACACCTGTGGCGTCCTCAATATCAGCACCTGCGTTATCCTGGATAACCACAGCTGTTGAATTGTCAGAAACGTTTGTTCCGTTCTTGTAGAGCTCCCATGACTCCATTTCGAGGGTGTCAACATCTCCATCTGTCCAAGTAATTGGGAAGCGGAGTTGCTTGAGAGCGATCTCACCTGCAGCATCAGCCGTTACGGTGAACTTGTAGACATCGATTGCCTGTCCGTTCACAAGTGTGCTGTTGGTGAGGTCTACGTGAGCAACGGTTGGGATGGAATTGTACGCACGGATTTCATTACCAGCGCGTGCAACAACCTGAGTGGTCTGCACTCCTGCGCTATCTGCATACTTGGTCTGATCAAGCGTGATGTCCAAGTTGTGTTGTGGAGCACCTGCGCCTGTTCCGATTGCGTTGAGCACAAGCTTCACGGTGAGAGTCTCACTTGTGTTGCTTGCAACGTCTACGTGAAGTCCGGTGAACAATGCTGCCAAGTTGCTTGATTGGTCAAAGACAGCTGAACCAAGCAGGACGTCATCGGAATCGTAGAGGTTGGCCTGGCTGATAACACCAGCTTCTGCTGCGCTATCAACACCGATCTTGACCTCAAGAATCTCGTAGTCCTCGTTCTCCGCACTAATACGGAACTCAGCAGCTTCTACTTCCTGGCCTCCAGCAACAGCGCGGGCTACTGGAGTTGATCCAGCAACAGCAGTCGTGTAGGTACCAGCGTTGTAGTAGGTAATCACCTGACCTACAACGTCTGACTCTGAGATGGATGTTCCTGATGCAGGAGCAGTTCCAGCCACGTCGAGTTCAGCGTTAATCCAGTCATCTCCGTCTACTCCATCAGATGCGCCTGAAAGCACGTCTGCGTAAGCATTCACGTAGATGGTTTCACCTGCTGTAAGGTCGTAGTCAACAGACCAGCTGTTTGCGGTTGTGACAGTACCCTTGGTGGTAGAGGTGGTCATGTCGTCTGCTGGACCGTACTCAATATAGAGGTTGGTGTAGTCAGCAGTCGCAAGAGCAACACCACTGTCATCATCAGCGTCGAAGTCGACGTCAAATGAGGTCAGGGTTACGTCTTCAGTAACCGTTGAGTTGATGGTCCATGATCCAACCTTGTAGGCGGTCTTAGGAACAACAACGGTCTGAGCTGCGTAAGAAGTATTCTTAGCAACAGTCAATGATCCAACCTTGACAGTCAAGGTGTTTGCAGCGACATCAGCAGCAGGACGTGTGATGTAGCTTCCAGAAGTCATGCGATACACGTTGCTTGAAAGCCCAGTAATATCGATATTTACCTGGATGGTGTCTTTGGCCTCCACGTCGTCAGCACCTGTTGAGTCACCGTCGTTAATGTCAGCGCGAACTTCCATTGTGACAGGTGAACCAGGGTAAACAACGAAGGAAGAACCGAAGGTGTATGAGGTGTATGAAGCAGCAGATCCAGTTACAGCTGTACATTCAGCAGCAGTGGTTGTGTCGTTACCACAGAGGTCGGCTGTTGAACCTACCTGTGTGCCATCCACGAAGATTCCACCGTTTGCAAGAGAGTAACCTGTATCTGAGTCATCCTCAATAACATGGAAGTTAAGAGACTCAATTTTCATTGCTTCACCTGTAGCGCGTACGTCGTATGAAGCAAGAGTTTGGTTTGACGCATCGTTCACGATGTCTCCTGATGGAGAATCCGTAGCCTTGGTGAAGGTAATGTCACCAGAAGCGATGGTCTGTGCTGTGGCGTCACGCGCAGAGAAGGTTGTGCTGTTTGCCTTCACGAGAACTGGCTGATCGTAATCCGTTTCAACGAATACGGCATCAGCAGCATTTCGCAAACCAACAGTTACGGTTCGTGTTGAACCACCTTCAACGTCTGCAATGACCTTAAAGACATGGCTACCCGTGTTGATTTGAACTGGGTCGTCAGAAAGATCGAATGCGAAGTATCCGTTGCTGTCCTGTCCTTCTACAGCGTCGCCATAATTGACTCCACCGATGTAAAGGCGCCAGTTTCCGAGATCGTCACCATCGATTGAACCGATGTTGCGGTAACGGAGAGCATAAAGGTCAACTTCGTTATTTGCGACAGAAACGGTGTTCTCCCAGAGACGAAGATCGTCCTGTGGCTCAGGAGCTCCATCAGATGATGGGCTTGTGGTGGTTGCGAAGCTCACGGTTGCAAAGTTTGTAACGGTTGCAATGGTGTGCTCTGCACCTTCAATTTCTGAACCAGTTGAAGCATAAGCTCCAGAGTAAGAAACATCGTCTGGGTCAAGAGAAACAGAAACGGTCTGACCAGAAGTTCCTGTAAGGATGTCTGATCGGATGTCAATAGTTGCTGTTCCACCGGCTGGAATCTCAAAGAGTCCACCTGCGTCGTTCCAAGTTACAACACCGCTAGAAACGGTTGCTGCATCGGAAGCACGGAGCCAGCCATCAAACAGATACACGTTTGAAAGTGTGCTGTCAGATGAAACACCTCCACGGTTAAGCGCAAGGTTTGTCACCAATACGGCGTCACTTGAATTGTTTTCGAAGTCAAATGATGCGAGGTGTGCAATACCCTGTGCAGCCACAAGTGTGCTTGCTGATGGGCTTGAGCTTGAGAGAGAAACAGTGATGTCCTGTGTCTCAGCATAGCTGTCATCTTCTACCATCTGAGCTGTGTCAGTGAGGTAAGCGAGCTCACCATCAATGTCGTCGCCCATTGGATAGCTGTCCATGTCGAAGCCTGTGCCGTCGAGGACAAAGCCAGCCTGGAATCTGTTGTCATCAAGATCGCTGACCATTCGGAGCTCACCATCCCAAACAAGGTAGGTGTCTGTTCCGTCGGTCCAGAGCATTCCCTCATAACCAGCGTCTGCTGAGGTAAGAGAATCTCCAACGGTGTAGTCAACAAAGAAAACGTCTGGAACATCATCGATGAATTGGTTCCAATCGCTTCCAGCAAGACCTTCAGCTACTTCTTCAGACTCAATCCAGTGGATTGAACCATCACGAGCAACTGCGTAAGTCTTTTCATCACTTGTAATCTTAATCCAGTGTAAACCTGGTCGGTACACAATGTTTCCAGCAAGAGTGATGTCTGCTAGCTCTTCGTCGGTGATTTCAACAACATCGTCAAAATCTTCGTACCAAGAGAAGAATGTTTTTTCGTTCGGGAAAGAATAGCGCTGTCCGTCTGAACCGAAGTAGTACACGGTTGAGAGGGTCTCACCAATGATCAGGTCGCCGTATGAAGCAGCTGAAACCTGTGCAGGGGCGAATGCTGTCAAACCAGCTGTTGCAAGCACGGTGGCTGCAGCGACTGTAAGCACGAGCGCGTTCTTCAATAATTGAAGAGAGTTAGTCATAGTATAGATATGGGTGCTTTTACCCGCCCCATTCAAATTAATTAGGGGCAGGTGAACCTTTTCTCTCCGGTGAGCCAGTTCGAGCTCTCAGCAATAAATGCCCGGAGATTTTCTAATTAGCGAGCAACGACCTCTCGGCCTCGACCTTTCTAGCAACTCACGAATTAATAGTATTAGACCCTTCCAGACAGGTCGTCTGAAAGAGCGAGTCAGATCTCACTTCATTAAGTGAAGTGAGACTAGACTCGATTATTCACTGACTTGTTCAGAGACTTCCTCCAACGAGTCCAGATAATCTAGTTCAATCTCTTTTAAGACTTGAAATGCTCTGCGATAGGCTCCTTCTTGTTTAAGCTCGATTGCGACCGCAAACGATTCTGAATCTTGAACCAAGGCCTGCACGCGCACGAGCTCCTTTTCGAATGCGGTTCTCAATTCATGTGCCGTTTCTTCATCGTCTGTTAATTCGTGGGCAGTGATGATGACCTCAACGGCCTGATCTTCTGTGTTGTCTATAATTTCCTTCAGCTCTTGTACTCCATCTTGAATCGATTGCGGGAGATCTGCCGTTGTAGAAGATGAGACTGAATTCTGATACGTGTCATCCAATCGACCAACTGCCTTGGCGAGCTCTGTTGCATTTCCACCTGTTTGATAGACAAGCTCGTCCATGATGCTGCTCACTTCTGACTTCACACGCTCCACCGCAAGCCGTACAACCTCTGGCTCGTCCACTGACCGTGTGGCAACAACTTCCACCATTTCCTCAAGACGGTTACTTGCAAACTCAACCTGCAACATGGCTCGTTGATTTGCACTGAATGCGAGTGAAAGCTGTGCTTGCTCGATACCGAGCTTCAGTGGGTAGAGCTGATCACCAGGAAGCGTGTTTGCTGAAATGTTCGCCGCTGAAACCCATCCAGCGATGGCAAACAAAAAGACAGCGAAACTCGCCGCTACAGGCTTGACAATAACATGCGTTGTGTGCCAAACGACATATTCAAGATACTCACGAAATGTGTATCGTCGTGGCTGCGTGTTCTCTTCAAACCCAGAGCGGTCAGCGACTCGCTGCCAGGCTGCTGATGCATCAAAGCCCCCGCCAATGGCTGGGTCATCCTTCATGCTCTTCAACAATGTAATAAGTTCCTTATCCATTTGTGTTCCGCTCAATGAGTGAGCGTAATTTTTTGAGGGCTCTGTGAATCATCACAGACGTTGCATTCTCTGTCTTTCCTAAATGTCGAGCAATTTCCTTTACTGAGAATCCTTCTAGGAAACGCATGATGATCGCCTCCCGATCATCATCACCAAGATTGACCAGCGCCTTCTTCATCATCTCAGCGTCAACAAACTGTTCCATGGCCATCCCAGAATCTTTTGATTCAATTGGGAGCGGACCAGACTGTTCTGTTTCGATTGGGACTTGTTCCTTCCCCTCGTTACGTCTGTAATACTCAGCCACCACTCCACGCGCGATCGTATGGAGAAGCGCAGAGAAATGATCGACTGGTGTCCTTGAGATGTATTCCCAGATCCTTAGACAGACCGTTGAGTAGGCATCTTCGACATCAGGTTGAGTCGGAAGTTTGAAGTAGAGGAAACGTTGAAGTCCTGACCCGTGCTTTTCAAGCAGTGCCGCAAAAGCAGCTTCATCTTGAAACGCCCGTATGCGGAACAGGAGAAATTGTTCCCGTTTACGTTGCACAGTAATAGTCGTTAAAAGTAGAGAAATCTTACATGAATGGACGCAGGATAGTAGATTTTCCCTAAAAAATCAATAGTTACACGCTTAGTTATACCCTTTTTGTTTGACATGCCTCTAGATTTTGACTACACTGGTGTTGACAAAGCAATGTTTCCACAGATATGTCTACCAAACCCATTATCCGCCTTTCTGTATCTGAAGCAGCTAAAATGTTTGGCGTGAGCCAAAGGACTGTTCGACGTGCCATTCAAGGACAGGAAGTAACTTACGTTGTTGTCCAAGGTCGCTACAAGATCAATTTTGAATCCCTGCTCCGTTGGTCACAGCGAACAACAACCGTAAAAAACAAGCGAGACCAGCAGGGTATCGGACAGTACGTTGACCAATGGAAACTCAGCGGCAAGCTCTACTCCCCTAACCCAAAAAGTCTCGAGGGAGACGAAGCTTAGTATGCGACGAACAGCGCTCACCACTCTGCTTCTAGCGGTGATGATACTACATCCTGCTCAGTCCGTCCGTGCAGTTACTAACAGTAACGAATACGTTCGTACAGCGAACTATTTTTTGCTTTCTGGTCCAGCACTGGACAGCGCCATGCCCACACTTGCCTCATTTGATCTCATCATCATTCCGGTTGAAGCACAGGTGTATAACCAATCTTTCTTTTCAAGCATCCGTGACCGTAATCCAGACATCCTTATCCTCCCCTACATCCCAACCGTGAGCTGGAATGATCTCTACTGGATCGACGATCTTCATCAGTCTATGTCTGCGCAGCTCGACTCAGACTGGTGGCTTACAGACGGTGACGGTGACCAAGTTTCTGTCTGGCCCAACACACGTGCACTGAACCTGAACTCTGGTTGGAGTGAATTCCTTCCTGAGTGGACACGAGATGAAGTCCTCTCAACAGGTTACTGGGATGGAATTTTTTACGATGAAGTCCAAGACTCCATCAGTTGGCTTGGGGATGTAGATGTAGACAAAGACGGAAATCGTGACTCGGCAAGCTCCGCAGACACCCTCTGGGAAAACAAGTATGAAGACTTGTTCGAATACACACGAACACTCATTGGTGATGAGTACATTGTGATTACCAATGGAAGTTCGAATAGCCGTTTTGCCAATCATACAAACGGCCGCATGTTCGAGACCTTCCCCTCCTCAGGCAACACGCTTGCCGAGTGGGCAGATAAAGCGGATGAATATCTTGATCTCGAGGTGGAGGTAAATGAGCCATCTGTTCAGGTAATCAATGTCAATACAGAAAATACAGGCAATGAAAATTTCCAAGAAGTCCGTTTCGGTCTCACCACCACCTTGCTTGGGGACGGATACTTCAGCTACGACTTCGGAACACAGGACCACTCACAGCTTTGGACATACGACGAATATAGCGCCTACCTCGGCGCACCAAAATCCACCCTTCAAAACGCCACCAACCCACAGGACACCACGATCTCAACCGGTGTATGGCAAAGAGACTTTGAAGAAGGAAAGGTCATTGTGAATGCCACGTCTTCAACCCAAACCATCGAACTTGGAGGTGAATTTGAAAAGATCCACGGTACACAAGACCCAAGCTTCAACGACGGTTCCATTATTTATGAAGTCACACTGGAGTCACAAGATGGAATTGTCCTTTTGCGTCCAATCGAAGAAATTCTAGATGCAACCTTCTTGAATGGAGCATTCGCACGCATTTTTGATCGTGAGGGAAACACAAAGCGCACCGGATTTTTTGCCTATGAAAATACAGCCAAGGGTGGTACACAGGTCATCAGATATGATTTAGACTTTGATGGAGCACGTGAATACGTCGTTGCGGACGACACGTATGTATCCATCTATCATGAAGACGGAAGCCTGTACGTGCAGTTTGCTCCGTATGAATCACACTACGACCAGGGTATTAATATATCCGTAGGTGATATCGAAAATGACGGCTCAGTTGAAATTGTGACCGGAACAGAAAATGGAGGTGGTCCGCATGTGCGTGTATTTAATGCCGATGGTGTCTTAATCAACCCAGGTTTTTTTGCCTATGCGGACAGCTTTCGTGGTGGAGTCAATGTCACGATTGGCGACCTTAATGGCGATGGGATCAAAGAAATCATTACTGGCGCGGGATTCAATGGGGGTCCGCATGTACGTGTGTTCAAAAAAAATGGAACACTGATCAACCCAGGATTCTTTGCCTATGACGAAAGATTCCGTGGAGGGGTGAACGTTGCCGCTGGCGATGTGGATGGGGACGGAATCGACGATATTGTGACAGGCCCTGGGCTTGGAGAACAACCAGTGGCACGTGTTTATGACAGAGATGGGAACCTCAAATCGGAATTTGTTGTTTTTGACACCACAGATAAGGAAGGATTAGAAATTGCGGTCACAGACGTAGACGGCGATGGAATCGCAGAAATTATTGGACTCACAACAGATGTCTTTACCTTAAGCACCCTCTTTTAACATCTATGACACTCAAAGAAGAAGTCAAACAAGGCATTACCTGCGACAGTGTTGGGAAGCCAGACTCAATCCTTAGTCGAGCAGTCTGTCTTTCTGTGCACCCAGGCAAAATGATCTTGTTTCCTTTTTTGCATTGGTTTAACAAGCGATATCGGAACACCTACCAATTTGCGCGACTCATTTTCTCATTTGATTTACTTCTCATTGGGATCATGATCGGACTCGGGAGTGTTGCTGTCTTTCTTGCCCTTTGGTCCCCTACTTCTTTTTCTGACAAAATCTATTTTGACGCCACTGTTGCCCCACGGGAAGTCATTGCGGGGGCACCATCAACACTCATCATCCGCTACACAAACGGCACAGACGAGGATCTGAGAAACGCTCGACTCAACCTAAAATTTCCTGACCACTTTCTTCTTCAAGAAATCACACATGAAGGGGAGCAAGTAGATCCAGAAGAAATCATTATCGGTGATATCCCGGTGGGAGACTCTGGGTCCGTTCGTATTCGAGGTGTGATGTTTGGTGACATTGGTGGCGAGCAGACATTTACAAGCAGTATGCACTTTGTCCATGGGCTTGAAAAAAACCTTGGTGGACTCAAAACAGACGTCTACACCTTCTCCCCTGTCTCTTCAACACTTGCGCTCACCCTCACCCTTCCAGAGCGACTCATTGCGTTTCAGCCTGTTGAAGGAACCATTAGCTACAAAAACACAGGTGAGATTGACTTCCCGGATATTTCTATTGAACCTGAATGGCCAGAAGGATTTACATTTACGTCTAGTGAGACAGTAATTTATAATGGTGCATTTGCGCTCCCTGCAATCAATGCGGGTGAATCTGGTGAGATGTCCTTTGGAGGATTTCTTGGAGACGTAGGAGAAGAAGTCACCTTCCTCTTTCATCCCTTCTTCACCTTTGGCGACACGCACTATCAACAGGAAACACTTGAACACACTGCACCTGTGATTCCACCACAAGTCACCGCCAGCCATCGCATCAATGCAACCAGCTGGCGTCCAGGTGCAACCACATCGATCACCATCACTTACGAAAACACAGGTGGGTTTGATGTAAGTGATGTGGAATTGGGAATCACCTCAAAGAGTCCGTTCTTTTATCAAGACGAATATCGTGTTGACTCGAGTGAGTACCCAGAACTCTCCTCCTTGGAGCCAGGAGCATCTGGTGAAGTGTCAATCAATGTTCCCATCCGCTCATACATCACACAGAATCAAACCAGTGAATACGAAAACCTTTCCATCACCACAAAAAGCATTGCAAACTATACCCTTGGGGATGGGAGTGGGCAGCGTATTGAAACCGTTGGATCAAGCATCCAAACCAAACTCACAACCCCAATCGTTCTGGAGTCATTTGGTCGCTATGCCACCGCAGGCGGTGAACAGCTTGGCCGAGGTCCCCTTCCGCCGCGTGTAGGAACTCAAACCAAGTACTGGATCTTCTGGCACATTAGCGGGACCACAAACGACTTAGAATCCGTCACCCTCACAGGAACACTCGGTGAGGGAGTCGAATTTACTGGAGGACAAACCGTTTCGCATAATAGCCCAGCTGAATACGAAGCAGGCACCAACAGCATCACTTGGACGACGGACCTTATTGAGCACACCTTCTCTCCTACCAGCAAGATCGTGGCCGTTGCCTTCGAGCTTGGGATCACTCCAACCGAAGACATGATCGGAACAACTCCAACACTCTTGGACGATGTGCGACTCACAGCCGTTGATGCCTTAACCGGAGAGATTGTGACCGCCTATGGCTCCCCCGTCACCACCTATCTACCAAATGATCTCATGGCTGTGGATAAAGCAACTGTCCAATAAGACCCTGAAAAAGCAGGCTAAAAAGAGCCTGCTTTCTTGTTGTTTTGATGTAAACGATTGACAAAAAGCCCTATTTTTGCTATCATTGCCGGTCATTATGAAGATTGCAATGATCGGGCAAAAAGGCATTCCCGCCCGTTCTGGGGGCATTGAACGCCATGTAGAAGAGCTCTCAGCCGAGCTCTCAGCGCGCGGACACGACGTCCTCGTCTTTTGTCGTTCTTGGTACACCTGGCCTGTTCGTGACCACCGTGGCGTGCGTTGTATCAAAACAGGGTCCATTGCCACAAAGCACCTCGATGCGATCACGCACACCTTTACCTCTATTCTCCGTGCGTCAAAGGAACAAGTGGATGTCTTTCATATCCATGGTGTTGGTCCAGCGCTTTTGAGCTGGCTCCCAAGACTCTTGCGCCCACGCGCTAAGGTGATTGTGACCTTTCACTGTATCGATCGTCATCATCAAAAATGGAATTGGATTGCCCGTGCCATGCTGTATATTGGAGAGCTGATGGCGTGCACGATCCCAAATGCCACCATTACGGTTTCCAAAACACTCGAGACCTATTGTCGTCTGTCATACACAGCAAACACAAAGTGTATTCCAAACGGAACACAGATCCCCCTCACAGACGCTGATCCAGCACGGTTAACTCCATTTGGACTCGAGCCAAACAAATACCTCATGATGTGTGCACGTCTTGTGCGCCATAAGGGAGCTCATCTACTGATTGAAGCTTGGAAGCAACTCCGCATCGAGGCACCTGAACTCACCCATGGAATGAAACTTGCCATTGTTGGTGGAAGTGCCTTCACAGATGAATACGTCAAAGAACTGCGCCTGATGACACAGAATGATCCGGACATTATTCTCACTGGTAACCAAACAGGAGAAACCTTGCACGCTCTGTTTTCGCATGCCTATGCAAACGTCCATCCATCAGAATCAGAAGGCTTGCCGATTGCAGTTCTCGAAGCGATGAGCTACGGGAAATGCGTGCTCTCCTCTGATATCCCTGAAAACCTTGAACTCACAAAAGCACATGGACGCAGCTTTGTACGAGGAGACGTGAACGACCTCAAGCGAGAGATGGCGAACCTTCTCGCAGATCCAGACAAGGTCATCGAAATCGGTCGAGAAGCGCGCACACATATCGCCAAGCACTACGACTGGAAAGACATTGCTGAAACCACAGAATATCTCTATGAGCTCGTTCACCTCAGACCTACGGTCGCAGAACGACTCACCTAAAAAGAGGCTCAGGGCTATCCCAAAACTCGATGAGATGGGGACAGGACCTAAAGCCTCTTTTTTTGTTTGGAAATATTCCTAAAGATGAAACGACATCGCTTCCTGATACAGGTTCATTAACCGAGCAAAATGGTCGTCCAGTCGATATTTCTGTTCGATGGATGCCCGTGCCGCACGTGACAACTGTTCTCGAAAGCCATCGTCATAGGCGATGCGCATAATCGCTTCTGCCCAACCGGCAACATCTGTTGGTGCGACCAGAAGACCTGTGATCCGATCCTCAACGACTTCCGGAACGCCCCCCACATCACTCGCAATCAGCGGCTTCCCTGCTGCCATAGCCTCCAAGGAAATCAACGGAAAATTTTCGTGCACTCTTGATGGGAGCAGGACGGCTGTGGCGTGTTGATACAACGCCTTAAGTTCCTCCCCCATCCGAAATCCCAAGAACTCCACATTCGCCAAATCATGACCTAACTTGTGCAGGTACTCCATTTCTGGCCCTCTTCCAACAATTTTAAACGTGATGTCTGGCAACAAACGAGCGATGTGTAAAATCGTTTCCACCCCCTTCTCCTCACTCAGTCTCCCGACAAAAAGGAAGTAGCCTTTATGTGTGTAGTTGGGTTCAATTTGGGATGCGTCTATTCCATAGGGATTCACACGAATCTTCTGAGCTGGAATTCCTCCCCTCACCAACTGCTGCTTCAAATAGACGGACGGAGTCATGAACAGATCAATGTTATGGCGATACAGACCCAAAGAACGATGGAGCAGTGACACAAAGGTTTGGATAAAACTTGCCGCAATCGACCCCTTATGGAACCGGCTGAATGTTGCCTTGAACAGTCCAGCATCACGCAGATCCTCTCCGCACCCCTGTGCCCACACATTGTATTGAGGGGAAACAAGATGGTGATCGTGCACCGTCATGACGACTGGAACCTTGGCAGATTTAAGCGCCGATAATATCGATGGAGAAAGTTGACCATAGATATTGTGAACGTGACACAGGTCTGGTTTCACATCCTTGATAAGCCGTGCCATGAGTCTACGAGCCTGCAGCGAATAAACCATTCGCCCCACGGTTCGAAGCCCCTGCCACCCGAAACGCACATTCTCTGTTTGAACAAACGAAGGGAAGTAGCTCTGAAAAGGTGTCGGAAGCGTCTCTGGATGCCTCATCGCAAACGGAATCACCGTGTGTCCATGTTCACCTAACCAAAACGAAACATCGAGCATGTAACGCTCAGCTCCACCTTTCAGATAATAAAACTTGTTCGTTTGAATCACGTTCATACGAGCTGCTTCTTCTCTTTTTTCAAAAGAACGAACACAAACCCCGCATAGAGCCAAAGGTAAAAAGCAGATGTCCTAATTTCAAAAAGCGTTGAGGTAAAGGCATTAAACGAAACCGCAATCAAACAGGCACAGAGTCCGAGGCCAAGCGCCTGCGTATACGGATCTTTCGCTTCACGCGCCGCAGTGAGCCCCATCTTAAACAAGACCACAAACATCCAAAGATAGAGAAGGAGCCCGAATGTTCCACTCTCCCCCCAAAGGGAAAACCAATTGTTATCGATAAACCCTTCTGTACCAAACACCCCAAACGGCAAACCAAGCTCCTCATACACAGAGGTGTTGTGAAGCGCCGCTGCGGCTCCCCCGCCGAATTGCCCTGGACCAAACCCAAGGATCGGCGAAGCGGCCACCACGTCAAGCGGGGTGTGCACAAACCAGAACGTCCGACCGAGCCCATAATATTCGCCGCGCCATCTGGCATAACTAAAGCTCTCATAAAACCGCTCAGAGAGTGATTGCCCAGGCGCCTCCGTGATTAAACTGACATTGAGTCCACTCACTCCCAAGTACAAACCAATCAACACCGCAAACGCTCCAAGTCCAGCAAGGACTCGCTTATCTTTTTTTATGAGAAGTCCGATAAAAATAAACCCAAGCAAAAACGCAAACCAAGACGATCGAGAATACGTGAGCACAAGTGCTGGAAACCCAAGAGCAAACAAAAGCAAGAGACGTCGATCGGTTGCAAATTTCTTGGTAAATAAAAACCCTGATCCAATTAACAAAAAGAGATAGAGGAAATTTCCCAACCTGTCATAACGCCCAAGGGTCGCAAAGACACGTGATCCTGGGTCCCAGAACTGCTCGACGCCTGAGGTCAACATGATGGATCCAAGGGTCCGTGCTTCTGACGGAAGCAAGAGATTATCAAGCGGCTCTCCAATGACTGCCTGCAGAAGCCCAAGAACAGATTGAAAGAGCACAATCACAAACATGGCGAGTGTGAGTTGTTTAATAAACACCTTTGAAGGATCTAGTTGAACCACGAGGAAGAAGATGATCATGAATCGAAGGATCTGTCTCAATCCCAAGATGGCAGTTGTGGGTTCAACAAGATTCACAAGGGCTGAGCCGAGGAGGACAAGCACAAAAAGAAGGAACGTGAGATCTAGAGGTGTTTGCTGAAACTTAAGCTTTCCAGAAAGCCACCGCACAGCCACAACGAGTACCACGACATAAATCAAGCTCTCTGCGAAATAACGGGCAAACACATACACGTCATCTGGAGTGAACTTCAAAATAATAGACTCAAAAGGAAGGTAGACCGCCAGAAATCCCAACGTGTAATGCGGACGTACAATGGTGACACCGAGAACAAAGAGAACAATCACTCCAGAGACAACGAGCGATGGTGAAAAAACAGATTGCAAAACAATCAAAAGAGCGAGAGCTAAAAAAAGACCCCCTATAGCAAGACGTGTGTGCTCTTCTGCGCGTTTATAGATGGAGCGCAGGTTGATCATATGGATGTATTTTAACACAAACTTGAAAACTTCTCAGTGGGAACGCTTCGGCAAACGAACTTATGAGATCGCCTTACTCAAGATGAGGCGACTCAAAGTTGTTTCCCTCAGTTTCCCACTATGCAATTTGAAAAGCGACCATGTGTGGTCGCTTTGATGGGACTAGGGCGTTGTCCTAGTAGGCCCAGGTCTCGCTGTCGAGGTCGGACTCCGGGACCATCTCGTCCGCGGACTCCCAATCCCCTTCGCCGAGGAAGAGGCTGACGCTGTCACCCGTATCGAATCCCGAAGGAGTCACACGGATGATGAAGGTCACGGTCTCCGCGGCGGAGATCTCGCCCTCGGGATCCCAGGTCACGATGAGGGTCTCGTCGTCCTCCAGGAGCCCGTCCGTGTCGGTGACGTCGTTGCCGTCTTCGTCGGTGATGCTGACGCTCGAGGTGACATCGCTTCCGTCCTGGTAGAACATCACGCTCTCCAGTTCGAGATCGCTGTCACTGTCGGTGTCGGTCCAGTCCAGGCTGAGCTGGAACTGGTTCGTGGAAACATCCCCATCGCTCGACGCCGAGACGTTGAACTTGTAGACGTCCACCATGGCACCGTTCGTGATCGAGCTGTTGGTCAGATCGACCCAGCCGATCTCGATGAGACTCGAGTACGAGCCCGTGTCGCCGGTGTCGCCGGTGTCGACGACCTCGCAGACGTCGTCCTCGCCGTCGCAGTCCTGGTCGACGTCGTCGTCGCAGGTCTCTGTGGCGCCGTCGTAGACGGTGGCGTCCTCGTTGTCACAGTCCCCGGCGAGCGGGGTCTGGCCGTCGAGGTCGACGTCGGTGTAGCACTCGACGTCGTCTGCGTCGATGTCCTCGTCGCAGTCGTTGTCCAGCTCATCCGTGCACAGCGCGTAGCTGTTCTCGGACTCGCCGGGGTTCACGTCGGCGTTCTCATCATCGCAGTCGGTGTCGGTCGCCACGTAGCCGGAGGGCTGATCGCAGGCCACCGTCGAATCGGACTCGTCGCCGTACCCGTCCTCGTCGAGGTCGAAGTACCACTCGGAGGCGTCGAGGCTGTCGTCCGGGTCGATGTCCCCGTCGCAGTCGTTGTCCACGCTGTCGCAGTACTCGTCCGCATCGGGGTTGGTGGTCCCCTCGTCATCGTCGCAGTCATTGTCGTTTGCGACGTAGCCGTCCGGAGCCGTGCAGGCTTCGATCGTCGTGGTCTCGTCGCCGTAGCCGTCCTCGTCCGCGTCCGCGTAGAAGGTCAGCTCGACGTCCTCGTCCACGTCTCCATCGCAGTCGTCATCGACTTCATTGCAGACTTCGGTGGCGCCGGGGTTGACGTCCTCGTTGAGGTCGTTGCAGTCACTCGAGTCCGAGACGTAGCCGCTCGGCGCCTCGCAGGAGGTGCTCGCGGTGCCGTCCTCGTCGCCGTAGCTGTCCTCGTCCACGTCCGGGTACCAGAGGCTGGCGTCGGCACTCGTGTCCGGATCGATGTCCTCGTCGCAGTCGTTGTCGAGGCCGTCGCAGACCTCGGTGGCGTCCGGGTTCACCTCGCCGTCCGAGTCGTCGCAGTCGCCCGTGTTGTCGACGTAGCCGGAGGGCTGGTCGCACTGAACGATGGAGACGTCCTCGTCGCCGTAGTTGTCGGCGTCACCGTCGTAGTACCAGGTGCCCGCGTCCGTGGCGCTGGAGGGGTCGATGGACCCATCGCAGTCGTTGTCCACACCGTCGCAGACCTCGGTGGCGTCGGGGTTGACGCTTGCGTCGGTGTCGTCGCAGTCGCCGGTGGTGTCGACGTAGCCATCGGGCTGCTCGCAGGCGACGGTGCTCTCGCACGCATCGGTATCCTCGAGACAGTTCCCGTAGCCATCCTCGTCCGCATCTGCGAACCAGGTGCTGGCGTCGGTGGCGTCAGCGTCGACCTCTCCGTCGCAGTCGTTGTCGATGCCGTCGCAGACTTCGGTGGCACCAGGGAAGGCATCGGCCGAACTGTCGTTGCAGTCGGTGGCGTCTTCGATGTAACCGTCGGGCGCCGTGCAGGCCTCCGTGGTGGCATCGGGATTGCCGTAGCCATCCTCGTCCGCATCCGCGTAGAAGGTCAGCTCGGCGCCCTCGTCCACGTCGCCGTCGCAGTCGTTGTCGACTTCGTCGCAGACCTCGGTGGCGCCTTCGTAGACATCGGGATCGTGGTCGTTGCAGTCGCCGGAGCTCGCGACGTAGCCCGAGGGCTGGTCGCAGGACTCCATGGACTCCTCCGAGCCCTGACCGTCGCCGTCGGCGTCGATGTGCCAGATGCTGGCGTCCGTGGCGTCGATGTCGATCTGCCCGTCGCAGTCGTTGTCGACTTCGTCGCAGACTTCCTCGGCGGCCGGGTTGACGTCGGCGTTGGTGTCGTCGCAATCGTCGGGGTTGGCCACCAGGTAGGTGGACCCGTCGCATCCGTCTTCGTAGAAGAAAGCGGAGTCTCCGTAGCCGTCCGCATCGTGATCGAGGTACCAGGCGTTGCCGTCGTCGACCTCGTTGTCACAGTCGTCGTCGAGGCCATTGCAGACCTCGTTCGCGCCGGGGTTGATGGCGAAGCTGGTGTCGTCGCAGTCGAGCGCATTGCCGACGTAACCGTCAGGCGCGTCGCAGGCGAGCATGGAGTTGTCCGCGTCACCGTAGCCATCCTCGTCCAAGTCGCGGTACCAGGTGGACTCCTGGCAACCGGTGTCGGTGGGAGTCTCATCCGGGGACATGTCCCAGGACACGGATCCGTCGGTACAGGCGGTCATGAGGGCCAAGAGGCCCAGGCTGATGATGCTGTGCATCGTTCCTCCAGTTGGGGGGGGTTGTCACACTCCCACATGTTGCGGGCCAGGCCCCACACACATGGGTCTTTGTGAGTGTAAAATCCTGGTGAGAAACCCTTTGATTAAGAGTTTTTCATCAATATTCTAAGCCCAAATTGACGTGGATTTATAACAGATACAACGATTCCCGTCAACCCCCTGAACTACACAAAACCCTTAAAAAGGTAATCATTTCAACAAGTCCTTACCAATTTCTCCCATATGGGAAAAATCGGTAATAACCCTGAGACACAAAACCGCCGACAGCAAAAAACATTTGTTTTAGGGAACCTGGGATCAAAAAAACAGGGGTTGGGGTTTAGGGGTTGGGGGTTGTCGAAAAAATAGCTGTCTGAAGCACAAGCAGATCGCCATGATCGGTAGAAGACAAAAAAACAAGAACCCTGATTCCGATAGAGGACTAGCGCGTAGTGCTAGACATATCGGAACACAGGGTTCCAGTGGGTGGCCGCGTGTGGCCGGGGGGTTGCGGGGCGCTGACTAGGCGCCGTCGCCGGAGGGGGTGAGGGTCGAGCCGTCCCAGTCGACGACCAGGAGGTAGTCGGTCCCACCCTGGCTCTCGCAGACCTCGTAGGCGATCTGGCCGGAGGTGCTGGGGCAGATGTCCGTGAGGACCTGCCAACCGGTGTCCTCGCCATCCTCGACGATGAGGGTGAACTCGACGTTGCTGTCCGCCGAGTAGCCGAGGAAGCTCAGGCAGTGGAAGCCCTCGCTGTTCAGCTCGACTAGGTCGCTGGAGTCGGTGCTCCAGTCGAACAGGTCGTAGCCGACGACGTAGGCGTCCTGGCCCTGGTAGTCCTCAGTGAAGAGGCTATCGGTCATGCACAGGGCGTCGACGTTGCCGTCGGCGTCCGTGTCCGACCAGTACAGGTCCTCGTCCACGCTGCCGGAGCAGTCCGTGTCCATGCCGTCCTCGAGCTCGTCCGCGCCGGGGTAGACGTCGGCGTCGCTGTCGTTGCAGTCGGTGTCGTCGGCGACGTAGCCCGAGGGCTGGTCGCAGGCGTCCATGCTGCTGGAGGCGTCGCCGTACCCGTCCTCGTCGGTGTCGAGGTACCAGGTGACGGTGGTGCAGTCCTCGCCGGTGTCACCACCGGTGTCGGAGCCCGTGTCCTCGCCGGTGTCGGACCCGGTGTCGCCCGTATCCTCCACCTCGCCGGTGTCGGTGGGCTCGGAGCCGGTGTCGGTTCCGCCGGTATCTCCGGTGTCCTCGCCGCTGCCGGTGTCACCGCTGCCGGTGTCCTCGCACTCCTCGTCCTCACCGTCGCAGTCCTGGTCGATGCTGTCGCCGCAGACCTCCTCCGCACCGGGGTAGCTCTCGCTGTCCCCGTCGTCGCAGTCGGTCGTGCTGGCGTAGCCGTCGCCATCGCTGTCCAGATCGGTGTCGGGCTCGCCGGTGTCACCGGTGTCGCCCTCGGAGCCCGTGTCGCCCTCGCCGGTGTCGCCACCGGTGTCGGGGTCCTCGGGGCACTCCTCGTCCTCGCCGTCGCAGTCCTGGTCGATGTCGTCGCCGCAGACCTCGTCGGCCAGCGGGTTCACGGTGGCGTCGGTGTCGTCGCAGTCGACGATGTCGCCGTCTGCGTTGACATCCATGATGCCGTCACCGTCCGCATCGTGCTGTTCGACCTCGGTGGGCTCGCCGGTGTCGGTGGGCTCGGAACCGGTGTCGTCGGAGCCGGTGTCGGTTCCGCCGGTGTCCGCGCTGCCGGTGTCCTCGCCGCTGCCGGTGTCGCCCGTGTCCTCGGGCTCGCCGGTGTCGTCGGTCCCGCCGGTGTCGCCACCGGTGTCGCCGTCGTCCTCGCAGCCCTCGTCGATCTCGCTGTCGCAGTCGTTGTCGATGCCGTCGCAGATCTCCTCGGCACCGGGGTAGACGACGGAGCTGGTGTCGTCGCAGTCGACCTCGGCACCGTAGCCGTCGCCGTCGCTGTCGACGGTCTCGGTCTCGATCTCGGAACCGGTGTCGGTGTCGACGCTGGTGTCGGTGTCCTGCTGCTCGGCCTCGGTGGTCGAGTTGCCCATGTCCCAGGCCTCGCCGCAGGCGGTGAGGGTGAAGGACAGGGCGGCCAGGGTGGTCAGGATGGAAGAACGCATGGGTTACCTCTCTTGGATTTCCCCGAACGGGGATTCTGACTTTGCCACACAACCGAAAGATTACGGTCGCTAGGCACACAGAGCCCCGTCGGGGTTTCAATCTCTGCACCCAATACCCAGTGACTAGGTACTGAATGCAGAGATTGACCTTTCCGTTGGAATGAACACAGCCTAGAAAGGCTTAAATAAACAAACACCCTGCTAGAGGATGTTATTTCAAAAACGTTAAACGTTCTTGACTCTCATCCTCAGCTACCGAACAAGGCTCTTCTTCCCTGTTTTACCGGCAGTTATTTGCTTATTTAAGGCCTTACTTCCCTATTCTGCGAGGTCTAAATATACCACTTTTTGACCATTTTGTCAATGGTTTAGGAGGTTAGGGGTTAGGGTTTAGGGGTTGGGGGTTGGGGTTTAGGTGGAGTAGATGATGAAGGTGGGGGTACAAAAAACCCAATGAATTAGAGAACCTGGGATCCTGAAAGCGATATATTCCTCATATCCCACCTAAACCCCAACCCCTAACTACCTAATCCCTAAAACCCAACCCCCAACCCCTAACTACCTAAACCCTAAACCCTAAACAAAAGCGCCTCCAAAGGTTGGGGCGCCACACGTTCGTAGCACACACACCAAAGGAGGCGTAAGCAAGTAAACCCACTGGAGACCCAGCTAGAACGTGTGACGCCCTTCCCTAAGAAAGAGCTTTCATGGCCGCGCTGTTGGCGACCGGGGGGCGACTAGAAGTCGAAGGACCCGTCGGCGGTGATGTCGTCGACGTCGACGTAGTCGTAGACGTAGGCCCCGGCGCAGCCGAGACCGGTCTCGGACTCCTCCCCGGGGGAGAAGGTGCCGAGGTCGTCCTCGTCTCCGATCTTGTCGCCATCGAGGGTGATCTCGACATCGACCTCGGAATCGGCCGCCAGGCTCGCCGACGAGTAGTGACCGTAGCAGAACCACTGGTCGTCGTTGGAGATGTTGTGACGCTCGTAGGTGTTGAAGATGACCCCCTGGAAGTTCTCGGGGTTCACCTCGGCCGACCAGGTGGCCACATTGTCAGCACACTCGGCGAACTCGTCGTCACCGGAGTCGATCTCCGACCACCAGACCGTGTCGGCCTCGTAGTCGATGATCGGGGAGACCGACAGGGTGAAGTCGGCCGACATCGACGTGTAGACCAGCTTGACCGTCAGGATGACGGTGTCGTCGTCGGTGCCGCCGTCGCCGGTGTCGTCCTCGCAGTCCTCTTCGGCCCAGACCGTGGGGTCGTTGTCGTCGCAGTCGACGGTGGAGCCGTAGCCGTCGCCGTCCGCGTCCACGAAGCCGTCGCCGGTGTCGGTGGTGGCATCCTCGCCGTCGCAGTCCTGGTCGATCCCGTCGTCGGGGATCTCCTCGGCGCCGGGGTGGATGGAGGCGTCGTCGTCGTTGCAGTCGACGCTGGCGCCGTAGCCGTCGCCGTCGCAGTCGGTGCACTCGTCGCCACCGTCGGTGTCGCTGCCGCCGTCGGTGTCCGTGTCGGATCCGCCGTCGTCGCAGTCGGTGCACTCTTCGCCGGTGTCCGTGTCGGATCCGCCGAGGTCCATGGGGGTGCCGCAAGCGGCGAGAGCCAGCATGGCGCTGGCGAACAGGGGGAGGCGGAAGTTCCGCATGGTATCGCTCCTTCGGTTGATGTGACTCCGCAGTGCAGGATTGCTCTGGGAAGCCGGAAGGTTTCTGGGCGCAAAACGCACAAAAATCTTCCGGCTTATATCTCAAATGGGTTCAATTTAGAAAGAACGTAACGGAGAAAGATACCAGTTTTGAATGATTTTGTCAAGGGGGCGTTATAGGCCATTGAAAGTGTTACCGTAGCTTGAGTGGATAGGCCATAAGTCGGTTACCGTGGTT
>PFWU01000040.1 GCA_002791295.1 Candidatus Uhrbacteria bacterium CG_4_9_14_3_um_filter_50_9 | reverse complement strand
TTCTCACAAGGGCTACGCCGTTAAACGCACACGCCGGCTAAAGCCGGCGGTTTTTCCTCATAACAGAAAAGGGGCCAAAGGGCCCCTCTTTTTTCTCTAATGAATTAAGAAAGAATATTCTCTTCCACCCACGTTGCAATAGATGCTCGTTGTGCTTCCTCAATAGGCACTTCAGACAACGCCACCTTCACAGCCTCCAAATCAACTCCCTCCTTCATGCCAATCAGAGCCATCCTCACGGTGTTAAATTCCGTTCCTAACCCCATTGATTTTAAAACACCCACAAGCCTTCCCACCATTGGTCCGAGGATCAACTTCGGTGCAAACGTATCCTTCAACTCAGAAAGGAGGTCTTCAACCGGCCTCAGGCGGTCCTTCTGTCCAGCAAACCGATTCACCTCTTTCTCGATACGGACATCTTTCAATCCACCCGCTTTCCACGCCTGCATATCGGAATCCGCATCCAAAGACACCTTGAGTGCCTGAAGTGTCTCGTAATTGTGTTTGGAGTCGAGCAAGAAGACGAGTGCATCCAAATTCGGAACTGACTCTGTATGACGTGGATCATCTGACTGATAGGAAGCAAGCTGATCCATGTAGCTTGCTGTGATCACCCAAGCAACCTCCTCTTCACTCAGCTCACCAAAATACTCTTCATACGTTGCGGGTTGTGTTCCTTGAAACTGAAAAGCAACCTCGTGATTTCTGATGGCAGCCACAATGAGAGAATCCACCCCCACACCCTCCATTCCTTCGATCGTATCTGCTCCGGCATCTCCATGTTTCTGTTCTTCGTGATAATACGAAATAGCTTCGATATCACTCTCACGCAAAAACGCTTCTAAGGCGACTGGATCTGGATGCTCTGCTAAATCTCCAGGGAGCATCGCCTTCCATGCATCCCAGCTGATATCCTCTTCACTTCCATCTGTTCGTTTGAGCTTAATCGTGCTCTTCTTCTCAAGGTCATGAAGCAGTGCGTAGCGCTGAAGTTTTTCTTTGTCACCTGCCGTTGCACGCTGAATAATAACTTTCATTTCCTCTGTGACAGCCTTTGGAAATTTCCCAGCATAAAGATCCTCAATCGTATCCATGATCTTGTCGAGGTGTGTGTCCATATACACCCCCTCATTGTGATACTTCCCCCACTGCGGCACGTTGAATGTTTCCTGGATTGCTGCACGAAGTACTGCTTGTTCTTCACCTGGAAAAAGCCTATCGGTCATGTTGGTGAGACGTTCAATACGTTCAGCACGTTCTGCCTTTTCAGCTTCTACACGTTCATGTAATGGCGGAAGGGGTTCTATTTCTTTTGAACAGATGCAAATAACATTGCCACATGTTGGGCACATACCGGCAGCGCGCGCCGCATCAGGATTTCTATCTCGCATAACGAATAGTGATTACTGATTGCTGATAATACTGTTCCCATTCTACATCTAAGTGAAAACTTAAGATTGAGAGGTATCTAAGTTATCCACAAAACAACCATTGCTCCTTTAGATTCAGCTCTTGCGTTCGGTTTTTGTTCGTGTCAGAATACGAACAGAAAGCGAACATACTTTTATGAGCCAGCTCACCAAAAAACAAGCAGAGGTCCTGACCTTCATCAAAAATCACATCGAGGATGAAGGCTATGCGCCATCGTATCGCGAAATCGCAGATCACTTCGGTCTCTCCTCCCCCGCAACCATCCATGCCCATGTGCAAGCACTCATCGAGAAGGGGCTGATCACAAATGGAGATGATGGTGAGGCACGCTCAATCGAGCTGGTCGAGGAAGAACCGAGTGGGCCAGCCGTCATGTTGCCACTCATGGGACTCATTACCGCCGGGTCACCCATCGAGGCTGTACAAGATAATGAAACGATGGCCGTCCCCGCAGACTTTGTCCTCGATGGCGCGAACTCGTTTGTCCTACGCGTCAAAGGACGCTCGATGATCGAAGACGGAATCTTAGACGGTGACTTCGTCGTCATTGAACGCAACCCATCACCACGTAACGGAGAAGTGGTTGTGGCCCTGCTCGACAATGCCTTTGCCACACTGAAACGGTTTTATCGCGAACGTAACCGCATTCGGCTTCAACCTGCAAACAGCTCCATGGAACCTATCTACGTGCAAGACTGCATTATCCAAGGAGTTGTGCGAGCCGTTATACGCAAGTTTCAGCCAGTGTAGCCCCTTGGCTGAGAGCATTGTGTAGGGATCCATAATACTCTCAGCAAAAGAAAAATCGCTGTCGTCCGGCAAGACAAAAACAGCGATCTTTCTAGGAACCACCTGGACACGTACGGATGTATCCGTTTGCGTAGGCGGCTTTTGAATTGTACTAGGAGCTTCTCGAAAACTCCAGAAGCTCACGCATGGAGGGGTTGGGTCACGAACCGGAACGTTGTTCCTGACCCCTTCCGGGACTGTTCCCCTTCCATCTTACCAACAACCTAACCAGCAATCGAAGATGAAGGCTGAGCTGCAAGATTGGTGCCGAGGAGTCCTCTTCCACCCATGGGCGTGTGGAAGATCCCTTCTCAAAACCCCCTTGTGGCCCAACCTTCGTCTTAGACGATGATCCCGCTAATCATAACCCAACGCTTATGTCTTCCACATCCGTTCGCTACAACGCCATCACTCTCTCGTTTCTTCCGTATAAGCGTGATCATCGTTTGGCAAAAAATGTTCGTTCGCTGCGTGTCCGCACTTCCCGTCGCCGTGCCCGTCGTGCTGTTCGAGAACTTCTCTCACAGATGAAAGAACTCTATGCACGAACTCCTTAACGACCCTGTAGACGTCGTGGTCTCCTTCAAAGACAACCGCGTCTTTCCACGCACCATGCGCTGGAACCAGCATGACTACAACATCAACCAAGTCAATCTAGTTCACTCAGCCCACGAGGGTCAAAAACGCGTTTTCTTTTTCTCGGTCTCAGACACAAGTAACTATTTCAAACTTAAACTTGATCCGGAAATACTCGAGTGGCGCTTGGTCGAACTTTATACGGACGGATAATCAGAAAAGCACCCCGTGTGATGCTGTCCCAAAACTCGATGAGATTGGCTTGAACGGGCTGTCGGTCGCTGAAAACCTACTCAAACGTAGGTTGAAGCGACGACTGGGTGCCCGTGAAAGCCAAGATCGCGAGTTTGGGGACAGCATCGTGTGGGTGCTTTATAGCTTCAGCTCGTAGTGACGATCCGACCCCTCAACAAGGACGAACGGTCCCTCCTCAAGGGTCTCGTAGATGTGCCGAGCCCCCGTGCGATGTGGCTCCGAAATCAACCGAAGCTTGTGCATGTGGTAGTACGTGTCTGCACGCATCTCTCTGACCACGTGGTTCATGAGTGCACGGCAGAATCCCTTTCCGCGGTGGTCTTGATGCGTCAGAACGTCGTCGATCTCCCCGACCCAGCCACGCTTGGTTGGATGCCGAGTCAGGAACGTGCAGTAGACGAGCTCCCGAGTCTCCTGATCGACGATCAGGTAGACCGCATGTTCAGGCCGCATCAGAAAGCCCTGCTCGAGGGCCTCGGTCATCTGCTCCACAGGCCCTGACTCAAGCAAGTCTGCCCCTTGCTCGTTCAGGAACCGAACCACTGCGACGAGGTCCCAGTGATTCCTTGCGATGGAGATTGGATATCTCTTGACGTCGTATGCCATCTGCCCTCCAGACGTAGAGCCTGACAAATATGACTCCCTATGTCAACCGACCGCATCATCATCCACATCGACATGAACTCATTCTTTGCCTCAGTTGAGCAGCAGGCGAATCCTTTTTTGCGTGGAAAACCTATTGCTATAACAGGAAAAGACCAGAAGCGTTCTGTGGTCACGACAGCCTCCATCGAAGCCAAACGGCTTGGTGTTAAAACAGCCATGTCTACCTGGGAAGCCAAACACATCTGTCCTTCACTTATCCTCTATCCAGGTGACCCACACAAATACGCAAGCGTCATGGAACGCTTCAATGCGATCTACCAAGACTTCACTTCACGGGTAGAAATCTTTAGCGTCGACGAAAGTTTTTTAGATGTGACCGAGGAAGCAGGTGACTATTTCGGCGCGACCTTTATTGCACAGACAATACGCGAACGCTTGCGTGAAGAGCTTGGTGAACACATCACGGCTTCTATGGGCATTGCTCCAAATAAACTCATGGCCAAACTCGCTGGTGAAAGCGTCAAACCCAATGGACTCACGATTGCTCGACCTCAAGACGTCATCGCCCTTTTGGACCGCTCAGAACTCCAAGACCTCTGTGGGATCGGCCCCCGCATCTATCAACGATTGAGTAACCTCGGTATTGAAACATTTAAACAGCTAAGAGAATTCCCTCTTGAAGGTCTCCAGGCTGAATTCAAGAGCTATGGCGTCTGGCTGCACGCAGCTGCCCATGGCCACGATTCCAGCTACATCATCTCTCCAACAAAAAAAGGCGTTCGAGGTGTCTCAGAGGAAGAACCCAAATCCTATGGACACTCCTACACGCTCCCTCATGACACCCACGACACCCTCGCCATCAAACGCTACCTCCTCGGTCTTGCAGACAAAGTTGCCTGGCGCATGCGGCGCGATGACTATTCGGCTAAACGCATCACCACCCATATCAGATTCGGAGATTTCACAAGTGTGACCGAGCAGCGAACACTCAACGAACCCACAGCCGACGGCCTGACACTTTTTCAAATCGCCTGGAGTATGGTGAACCACCTGATGCCAACATCTCGATCAAACGATCAACCCGTACGTCTTGTGGGACTTTCCGCCTCACAACTTACCCACGACAGGCAACAACAACCACTATTCAAAAAAGAACAGAAGGTTCATTCTGTTCTTCCCGCACTCGATGCACTCCAACACCGCTATGGGTCTGGTATCTGGACCCGAGCTTCTCTCGCCAAAACCCATTTTAAAAAACGCTCAGGGGCCTGTCCCACAACTCCGCATGATGCAGATTGCCAGCACAGTCGAGCGAAGCGCCGGTAAAAAAACAGAGGCATAGCAGCGCTATTCCTCTGTTTTTTTACCAAGCTGCAGCCGGCTGTGCTGTGCAAGATGCTCATGTCGGAGTTTTGGGACAGGCTCAAGCGGGTTTCACTTCGATCATCTCGTTTAGCGTTTACCGAACATCTCCATCACGAGCCACGTCTATCTCACTCCATGTAAATCTTTCTCACAAGCTCAAGCCTCTCGTTTTTTGAAATAAGAGATCCCATGACCCTTGTCAGGATCTCAAGTCGAGCGTCTGGAGCAAGAAACTGTCCCGGCCCCCCTGGGGGCCTCCCCTGCGTATTCCAAGCCTCCACAAGCGGCTTAATTCGCATAGGAACCAAGACCGTCACCATATCATCAACTTCATCTTCGTCTGTGAGCTGCTCCTTAAGCTTATCAATCCCTTCTTTCTTCTCCGCAAACCTTTGTGGGGAAATCGTTAACTGAACGCCGATTTTACGCGATGTTTTTCCTGTCCGTATCTTTTCTGCCTCATCATGAGGGACCACAACAATAAAATCAATTTTCTGCACCGCATCCTGATACACATCTGCCGGTTCCACGCGAAAACCCGCTTTGTAGTCGATTGAGATTGTTTTGAGATAAGAAAAAACGACTTGCTCTCCGATAAATCCAGATGCGGTGTCTGTCACCTCCCCAGTATCCAGCGCCTTATGCATCAGCTTGCTGTTGGACCTAAACGAAAGGGACTGCATTGACCCATCAAGCTGACCCGAGACTTGTCTGCGGAGCTGCTTATCAAGCAGTGGCAATAAATCTTCACGCGCCTCTTCAAGCGCATACAATTTTCGATCCAAACGTGGACAGGTCTCAGGATCCAACTGATAACGATTTCCCCATCCAATATCTGCCAGGATGCTTCCGAGAGTGATTGGATAATCTGTTCCATCATCTTTCTTCCACAGATAGCGTCCATTTTGATAGATGACCACACGTACACCCTCTGTTGGTTCTTGAAGCTCCTGATCACCATCGATCGCACGCAAACGCTCCTTGAGCTTTCGCATGATCATTTGCTTTTCTTTTTGAATCTCAAAAATCTTCTGCTGCGTAAGTTCAGATGTTCCAACTCCCTCTTGAAGAGCCTCACCAACAAGCTCATCCACTTCCGCACGTAGCTCTCCTGAACGGGCCGCTTGTTTTAACGCTTCCCACTCATCCTCAAGGAGCTCAGCAATACGACGCTCATGTGCCTCATCTGTTTCTAACGAACGATCAATTTGCTCTTTTGCCTTTTCCCCATAACGACGAAAATGCCCAAACATTTCACCTCGCAGCATAAACCTAAATTACTTTTTTAGAACAACGGTAAGCCACTCAACACCGAGAAGGGTTTGCTCATCCGTGTACACCATCTTATACAACCCCTCTGCCATCAATCGAAAATCTGACTCTTGATAGAAGTAAAATGTTCGAGGACCATAATCGTCCACACGTACATATTCATGATAATCATCTCTCTTCACAGAAAGATACACGACACCACCATCAGTCAATGATCCATGGATTCGAGTCAACAACTGTTGCACCTCCTCTCGATTCAAATGAAGAAAGGATGCAAACGCATAAACAATATCTGTTCCATCTGGAATCTCATAGGTACGCATGTCTTCGACCAAAAACAAGGCTCTAGGTACCCACTCCCTCGCCAGTCGAATCATCTCTTTTGAAGCATCCACACCTGTAAACCGCTTCGTACGTTCAAAAATGACCTGTGCATCACGTCCGTTTCCACATCCAAGTTCAACCACACAAGGCTCACCTTCTCCTCCCCAAAGATCAATCCCTCGATCAATATCAGCCACCCGCCGACCAATGTGAGAAAACTTTTCGGCGTACGCTTCTGCAGCACGATTGTAAGTTTCTGTTGTTCTATTCATAGACGTTTTATGCTCCAAGATCTCCCTCGTGTTGATACATGACTCTGCTATGCGCGAGTAATCCTTTTCAAAATCGCACGCAAAATAAACTGAGTGTGTCGAACGTTGGCTTCTGGATCAGATCTGTCTGGATCAGATGCAAGTACGTAAGCACTTCGAAATTGCTCGATGAGTTTCTGTGTTTTTTCGTTGATCGTCAGCGGTGTCGTCTCCGGCACAATCTCACCCACTTCGTCCAACCAAGCAAGAATAGCGTCCTCAAACATCTGGCGTGTCTGTGGCTCCAAAATGAATTCAGAGACAGACCCCCACAGACTTAGAGCCTCTATCTCACTCATTTGTGGTTTGAGTTTGGCGAACACTTGCTCAATCACATCAGCCTCATGCGCGAGCTGTTCATGTTCTTTGAGCGCATCCTTATTGAACTCAATGCGTCGCTGATAATCAAGCAGATACCCCTGCGTTGAAAAGAGTGTCCCATCGCCTAAAAACTTCTCGAGTTCCTGAATTTCTCTCAGTAACTTTTCTTTTAAGTGGGTCTGTTTTGTTTCTCGCAACTTCGTTCCGAGCGCACGAAAACGTTGCGTGTGCATCCTGTGTTCACCTTGAAGTCGATCGATTTCGTTTTTATATCCCTCAATGCGCATCTGAATTTCTTCAAGAGACAAGCCTGGTGCCTGTCCATCTGTCCAAAACGTCGTGATGAGTGTATCGATCTCCCCTTGAAGATCCTCTGATGTATCTTCACGTTTACCCCGCACCGACCATTGCTTAAATTGCTTCAAGTGCCAGGAAAGATAGTTCCCAATCGCTGCACCCAATAACCCGACATTTGTTTCCAAATCACCAGATATGTACCTTTCCACAGTGTTTTGAACCGTCCCCTCGTTATTCTGCTTGAGTAAACGACGTAGTTGTTCCAAATCGTGAACAATGACAAACCCCCCTTGCATCTCATCATGATCCGAAGCAGAGTCTGGATCACCACCTTCAAACAAAATAGATTGCACAGAGTCCGGGAGCCCCTCAACATTGTCTCTCATTTCCTGAGGAGTACTCCAAAGTTCTTCTATGTCACAAGTGCCAAAGACGTCTTTTTCCTTAAGTGACTCCTTGGGATGTTTCTTTCCTTTGTGTGAATCTGGATTTCCAGACCTTCTCTCAGGATGTGAGTGTTGAAGTCCAAAACGCATAACAGATCGTTTATAACTTAATTCCCAAACTCCCCCTCAACACGTTTGACGATTGGATCCGACGTTCCATCATACTGATTCACCGTAATCACGATCCCCGTGTATTCAAAATAGTCCACATCATCATCACCTGCCACCCATTCAATCATAAACGCCCCATCGTCATTCGTCACCATCTCTCCGAGGGAGAAAAAATCATACGGCAACTTACGGATCAACCAGACTTGGTAATAATGCACGTCGCGATCAATCTCGGGAAGCGAGAGCTCTGCTTCAAAATAGTACCGATCATCCTTTACACCCCGCTCTGCCTCACCAAGCAGCTCCCCTGTTGAGATCCAGTGGAGGGTCGCCTCTTTACTCTCTGTATCAATGGCTTTGAGCACCGCCTCTGAAATGGGATCAGGAGTCAAGACATCCACAATAGAACTTACCAAAACTTCCTCTAGTTCTTCTTTTGGTGCACGAAACCACTGAACAGCAAAAATAAACACAATAAACAACACAACGACCATCGCCCCCGTGCCCACGGCAGAACCAAGGCGTCTGAATTTACCTGGTCGACGATCGTATCCCATATTACGTACGCTGCGAGCGTATGACGGCTTCAGCAACGACCTCAGCAAGACCAGGAGTAAACGGAGAAGGCATAATCATTTCCGCAGTCGGTTCTGGGATCATTTTGGAAAGGGCTTCCGCCGCTGCCACGCGCATGGCTGGATCGAAGCGCTTCACACGTGCCTCCAAGGCCCCTTTAAACATTCCTGGAAATGCCAAAACATTATTAACCTGATTCGGAAAATCTGATCGTCCCGTCGCAACAACTGCCGCCCCACCCGAGAGGGCCTCATCCGGCATAATCTCTGGAGTAGGATTTGCCATCGCAAACACGATCGCCTTATCCGCCATGGTGCGTACCATGTCGGCCGTCACAAGCCCCGGCTGGCTCACCCCAATAAACACATCCGCACCGACGAGGGCCTCGGCGAGTGTGCCTGTTCTCCCTTCTGGGTTGATCCGCGCTGCAAGCTCTTCCTTATACACATTCATCCCCTCGCGTCCCGGGGCAAGAATGCCTTTAGAGTCGATCATCGAAAGCTTCGTCATCCCCGCCTCAAACAACAGATGCGTAACACCCATGCCACCGGCACCGGCACCCGAAATCACGACCGACACGTTCTCGAGTTTCTTACCCACAACCTTGAGCGCATTCATGAGGCCTGCCAAAACCACCACAGCAGTACCATGCTGATCGTCATGCATAACCGGGATATCAAGTTCCTCAATTAATCGACGCTCGATTTCAAAACACGCTGGTGCAGCAATGTCTTCTAAATTGATCCCCCCAAACCCTGGCGCAATCCGCTTCACCGTCTCAACGATCTCATCAACATCTTGCGTATCTAAACAAATAGGAAAGGCATCAATCCCTCCAAACTGCTTGAACAAAATAGCCTTTCCTTCCATCACAGGTAGTCCAGCCTCTGGTCCAATGTTTCCAAGACCCAGCACAGAAGACCCATCTGTCACCACAGCGACGGTGCGCCCCTTAATCGTAAGATCCCACGCACGTGCCTTATCTTGTGCAATCACACGACAAGGTTCAGCGACACCGGGTGAATACGCCACAGCCAAATCCTCTGCCGTTTCAATAGGAAATGTTGACCGAATTTCCAACTTTCCCTGTTTCTGTTCATGAAGTTCAAGTGAACGCTTATTGTAATCCATATCAAAGCTCGTCAACATTTCTTAAAAAACTCAACCCACTGACATCGATCTCATCACGCTCTCCATAGTCGTCCAGCACAATCGTTGGTTCATCCTGTTCCCAACTCGATCGAGTGAGCGGAGAGATTGAGCGCTTCAGTCGAACCTGTTCGAATAGTTCATCTGGTAATTCTTTGAGGAACATCGATGGCTGACTGATCATGAGCGTATCATACCCAGAGGCGATCGGGTACGTGAAAAAAAGCTGTTTCCGTGCACGTGTTGTGGCGACATAGAACAAACGACGCTCTTCCTCAAGCCCCCCACGTTCTTCGAGTGCCGCTCCAATCGGAAACTTCCCGTCCAATAAATGCATGACAAAAACCGTATCCCACTCAAGCCCCTTTGCCTGATGAATTGTGGAAAGAATCATCTTTTCTTCATCTTCATATTCCCCGTACTCACGAATAGCGCCATACTCACCCGTGAGTGAAACCTCATCTAAAAACGTCTTGAGCGATGTATACCCTTCTGCGAACAACGCAAACTGTTCAAGGTCATCCAGTCGATCCATGAAGTCAGGATACTCCGCCTCAAGATAATCTCGATAATCACCCGCAATCACCGCTCGAATGAGATCACCTGGCAACTCCTCAAGTGCGAGCTTCCTCATCGTCCGTAAGCAGGTCATCCATCCCGCCGTCGCCCGCTTCCCCACCTTCATCTCTGTGTTCACAATCTCGATCAATGAATCATATCCCTGAAGCTGTTGGATGATTTTTTGTGCCGTCACGAGACCAATCCCTGGCTGAAGTCCAAGGACACGCATCCACGCCACCTCATCACGCGGATTGAGTCGAAGGCGCAAATGTGCCACCACATCTTTCACATGGGCACGCTCAAAAAATTTCAATCCCCCACGATACTCATAGGGGATGTCCCGTTTCATAAGTTCAAATTCAAGTGCCTGTGAGTGGAATGCGGCACGAAACAAGACAGCCATCTCACAGAGTGCCACCCCCTCAGTTCGAAGCGCTAACACTTGCTGAGCAATATACTGCGCCTCTTCTTGTTGATTCCCCGCCGGTACGAGATAAGGTTTCTCGATGGACTCACGAACAGCGGTCAGTTTTTTTTCAAACTGATCTTTGTTTTGCAAAATTGACTTGTTCGCGACGGCTAAAATCTCCGGCGTTGACCGATAGTTCGTTGTAAGATGAAACGTCTTCGTCCCCTCGTAGGTCTTTGGAAATCCAAGAATATTACGAATCTCGGCCGCGCGAAACGAATAAATCGACTGCGCATCATCCCCCACCACCAAGACATTCTGATGCACACTCGCGAGCTGACGAATAATCTCCGCCTGAACCACATTCGTGTCCTGATACTCATCCACCAAAATATATTCAAACTGCTGTGCCAGCCGATCTCGCACCACGGGATCTGTATAAAGCAGCTCACGGAGCCTCAAGAGCAAGTCGTCAAAATCCATGGCATCAGCCGCACGTTTGCGTGACTCATAGAGTTCTGCCACGCGCTCGATCACGGAAGTCAGCTCAATAAAGTTCGCATACCGCTCTTCAATCACCTCACCAACCGAACGCCCAGAGTTTCGAGCGTAACTCATGATCCCATGCATCTTTGCAGGAGATGGGAACCTCCGTGCGGTTGTATCAACCTCCAGTTCTTTAATACACACGTTCACAAGGGCCTTCGCATCCTCTTGATCGATAATCGTAAAGTTTGGTGAAAAGCCAATCCGGTCGGCGTACATTCGAAGCAGACGATTGGCGATCGAGTGAAATGTTCCACCCCAGAGCCCTGTTGGGTAGGTCCCTAATAGCTGCTCAACACGCGAGACCATCTCCTTTGCGGCTTTATTCGTAAACGTCACGAGCAAGATATGCTCAGCGGAAATACCTCGTTCCAACAAAAAAGCGACTCGATAAGTAATCGTTCGCGTCTTCCCAGATCCTGCCCCAGCCAGCACCAACGCCGGCCCATCAGCCTTCAACACCACCTCCAGCTGCTGTGGATTGAGCTCATTTTTGTAGTCAATGTTCGTCTTCGAGAGATCGAAGTCATCCTGTAAGACAAATTCCTTCATAGCGCGACCATTTTAACACAGGTATCAGAAAACCGATCCTGCGTGGATCGGTCAGCTTCCGAAGCGGAAATCTAGTGCGTCTTGTAGAGGTCGAGGACCCCCTGGAGGCCTTCGTAGACCTTCTCCGGTGATACCTCGTCTGCCTGGAACTGGCGGAACACGCCGTAGAGCGCCTCGCTCAGGCCTACGACGAGCCGGCTGCTGATGAGTCCAGGATTCCCCAAGGACAGGGAGTGCTCCATGACACGCACCTCCGTAAGGAGTGTGTGCACGTCGTCGTTCAGCTTCTGCACCTCGATGTCCGTAAACGCACGCTTGAAGCGGCGTGCTTTGGCCGGCACGATCAGTGCTTGGGCGAGGCGCCGGTGGATGAGGAGCAGTCCCAGCGACTCCCGGATGAGGTGCACCAGGGGACCGGCGTTCATGAACCGCTCTTCATCGCACAGCATCCGCCCGAGCTCGTCGAGCTGATCTGCGAGCACGAGCATGAGGGGCATCTGTGCGTAGGGTGCCGCATGGATCAGCTTGAGCGGCGCAGCGATACGTTCGACGCGGGACGCGAGACGCACAGCCTGAGCAAGATCGAGAGGCTGCTTGCGTCCCGGACTCCACCAACGCCCCATCGAGGCGAGCTCGATGTCCGCATGACGGATTGACTCCCAGATGCGAGTGAGCGCCTGAACGATCGCAAGATGCGACTTGGAGACGCGTGCCCCTGCTCCGAGGGCCTGCAGGAGCTGCTTGTCGAGCTGCACCGTCACGCCCCAGTTGGCCATGGCTGCTGCCATGGGGTTACCCCGACCGAGCTTGTCGAGGAGCTGGAGCGCACGTTCGGCGTTGGCGCCCGCACGTTCCTTGTACTCGCTCGAACCCTCGGCAGCCAGCCGGATGATCGCGATGAGACGCTCTTCGCGCTCGGCCACCATCTCGGGATCCCGCAGATCGTCGCTGTCGTGCACGGCCTGGAGCGCCCAGTGAGCGTCCCCGAGTGCCATCGTGAGCGTGGGGATCTCCTCGTCGTAGTAATCCTCGGCGTAACCCTCACCACGCATCGCACGCAAGAGGTCGCGGTAGACGACGCAGATCGGGATCCCCCCCTTCGCTCCACGGGTCCTCACGATGACAGCACCCAGGGGAACACGATCGTGAATTCCGATGTGGGTGTGGACACCTGGGCCGAGCTCCAAGGTATCGACACACGTGACGACCTCGGTCTTCCGATCGATGAACACGAGCAGCCTCTGCTGGTCCACCATGGGAACCTGCTCGTCGATTGAACGCGTTCCCGTGACTGGATTGATTGCTGGTTTCACGCCTTTCTCCTTTGCTTGAGGCGGAGAGGAAAAATAGTTGATTATTCCTTTTTTGTCAATACGAAAACCGACCCTGCGTGGATCGGTCTAGAAGCGCTTGCACGCACTCTTGAGGTGTTCGTGCATCTGTTTGATGTTGGGCCCACCTGCCGAGAGCGGTTGCATGAGACAGGTGTCTGCCAAGTGAATCTGGCTTGCCACGCCATGGACCAGCTTCCGCCTGAACCCATCGTCCCAGGCTTGACCCGTGACGGGATCCGTCTGGTAGAGCCGACGCTGCACACCACGCAGCTCATCATGCCAGACCCGCTGCTGAGAAGGCGAGAGGTCACTGGACGTTCGCTTGATCCTGGAGGTCTGTACGAGGATCTCCTCGAGCTGCCAGTGAAACTGCAGGATCTGCACGGAACGGTAGATCTTCTGAAGCAACGACTTCACACCAGCCATGAGCGCCGTGCCTTCATCGATCCGTCCAGCCTTGGCATGCTCTGCCGCACGTCGCATGACATCCACACACGTGTCCAAGTCGGTCGCAACATGCTGGAAGGTATGGTTGAACGGTCGCCCGACCAGAGTCCGGAGTGTTCTTGCGGAGCCCTCCATACTGGCTGCGACCAGCCTCACCTTACTCACCGTGCGATCTTCACCGAAGAGCACCCGACAACGGAGCCGGTGCTCGGCCGAGCGTGAGAGGTCCAAGACGATCTCACGGAGCCGGTCGATGTAGTGCTCGAGCACGAGCTGACGCCAACTGATCCTCCGGCCGATGCCTCGGATCTCGTTGACACGCTTCCTTAGTGCACGCTCACCTGCAAAACAGACGAGCGGTAAGCGACCGGGATTCGGTCGCCCGAGCGTATCCTTGATGGAAGCAGCCTGGGCCGTTCGCCCCACTGCCGCCACCTTGTTACGGTTCTGTACACGGGCGTGATCGTCTGCAACGGAAGCCGCACGCCACTCGTATGCACGTTGATCATCTTCACTCACCTCATGGAGGGTCCAAGAGGTGCGCACCATCCAGTCCAGTTCCTTGAGCCACTTCCTCAGATCCGGATCCTCCACCTCACGGTAGGAAGGCTCGAGCAGTGAAGCCACACGACGCGCGTGATTGAGTGAGTCGTAGGCGATGAACTGCTCGCTTGCCGGTTCGGATCGGGACCCACCCCGACGCTCGGTGAGCGCGAGGTTGCGCCAGAGCACCTGACCAGTCTTGAGGCCATGCCCATCCTCAGTTGTGAGGTACAGGCATCGGTTCACGAGAATGATGAGACGAATCTCACGGATCTCGAGGGGGTCTTCCCCATCACGTGCGAGCGTCAAGTCACGTGTGACATAGACGGGCTCAAGCGGATCGGGCAAACGAACACGTTCTTCCTTGTACACCAAGGTCTTGTCCTCCGGAAGATAATTTAGTGGTGAATGAAGTCACCACCTACAAAGAGCGAGCGCTACAATCTAACCCAAAGAAAACAAGAAGTCAATGACTTCTTGTTAATTATTTTCTTCTTGGTTTCAAGAATTTAACGCAACAAGTTCAT
>PFWU01000054.1 GCA_002791295.1 Candidatus Uhrbacteria bacterium CG_4_9_14_3_um_filter_50_9 | reverse complement strand
TCACCTGAATCGGAACACGCCTTCCAACCACTGTCGACAGAAGAAATAATCGGGGTTGAGTCAGAAGATGCATCCTCGACGGTAAAGTTAACCTTGTTTGAACCTACACGAATCGATTCACAACTTCCGCCGTCATCTCCACAGTCGTCGTCATCATCACAATACGAAAGGGTCTCGGAACACCAAGACGTGGCGCAGGTTTCGTCGCTTTCGGTGTCACAGTCATCATCAGTTGAACACGTGTCCCCTGTTTCCTCTCCAAGCACATCCAAACAGACATAGTCACCCGTATAGACACTGGTGCGATACGTCCCAGAATTGACGTTTGGTACAACGACCGAAAGTTCCTCGTCCGCCCAACTGACATACGACGAGGTTTCATAGTTTGTAAAATAAAAGGTTGAAGATCCTTGAGAAGCTCCGAAACTATTTCCGTAGATACTTACAGGCTCTCCGGTTGTATCGGAATCGGGGTCAAGTGCACACAGCCCTGGGCGTTCAATAGCATTCACGTCAAAATCTGCAATACTTGTTCCTGTATCGTCGTCGGTTCGTTCTGTGTCGCCGTCAGACGTTTCTACTTGAATTGGACCATCAACGGCATTTGTTGGAACCTGAACAATAATTTGATCATCTTCCCACTGCGACTCTTCGTTACACTGATAGGCGCTCACTTCCACCTCATCTCCACCCTCTGTTCCAAGAAAGGTCACGGTTCCTCCTGTGTCTCCAAAACTACTACCAGAAATCGTGATTAAATTTCCTGGAGCACCATCGCCTGGCGAAATTGAGTCGATTTCTGGAACATTGACACAGGTACCGTCTTCACAGTGTCCACTGGCGCACTCTGAATCCAGAGAACACTCATCCCCCCCGCAAGCACCACAATAGTAATCACTCGATGGATCTCCTCCGCAGTCGATGTCTGTTTCCCCCAAATCGGTATCCTTCACTTCGTTGTCACAACTTGAAGCACGCAGCACGATCTCCACCGAGCTAGCTGAATCGCTGTTACCTGCGCAGTCAACACCAACGGCCCAAATACTGTATTCGCTGTTTGTTGTGTAACCGGTGGTATCCCACTCTTCTGAATCGTTTGTAAAAAAGTAGTTCTCTTCATCCCCCCCAAGGAGTCCTCCCGCAGATGAATAATCCGTCCCTGAGGTGTAGACAGCCTCATCGCCATCTTCGACATAAAAGGAGACAGTAGAGACACCTGTGTCATCCGTTGTCAGGGCTTGAAGCATCTCAATCTCACCACTATACAAGCTATCTCCCTCATCTGGCGAATCTACTTCAACCGTTGGACCCTCAACATCAACACCACTTCCCGTTGTGAACGAGAAGGTGCAAGGATACTCGGTTAAACAGGTAAGCGACGCTCCGGTTGTGGCTTCAAGCTGTGTTGAGTCGAGGGAAATGGAATAACTGCTGCCCTCATCAAAACAATAATAGTCCTCGTAAGGCTCAGCGCAGGCGGTGTCTGGAGTAAACGTGACTGTACTTCCAGAAACCCCAAACCTCCCTTCGACCGCATCCCCAGCAGCATCAGTGATCAAAATTCCATCCTCCACGGTGTCTGAGTCCACACGCTTTGAGAAGACAAATTGGAGTTGAAGGTTTTGAAGTGATTCCGAACATTCTGTGTTGACCGAGCTAAGATAGAAGACAGAACTTCCACCCCCGTCGGTATACGCCCCGCCTCCATCGGTACCTGTTGTCACACCACCCCCCGTTGCTTCCTCAAGTGAGTTGATAATGAATTGAGCAATGGCAAAGGACGCCATCACAAGTACCAGTCCAATAATGGCGTTCGTGAGAATCTTTTTCGCCTTTTGAATCCGTTCAGCACTGCCTCCGGCGGTCATCCAGACAAATCCTCCATACAGAACAAGCACAACAGCAATCACTCCAAGGAACGAAATCAATGTACGGATGAGTCGTGCAATGATGACGGTGATATCCGCATCTGTTGTAAATCCGGCCGCTTCCCCAAGAATCTCAAGCTGCGAGTCTTGCGCCAAGGCTGGTGCTGCAAATAAAACGCCTGCACTGAGGATCAGTGTGAGGAAACATCCTAGAATAAATGACCGTTTAGAAGACATTATGAGGAGGTGTTATCTGGAAGCTCGTCACCAGATTCTGTTGTACAAGCCTCTGTGCTCGGCGATCCGTTGCAACAATACTCGCCCGATCCAGTTCCATCGCAGCTATTTGGCCCCATGGCTGGGTACATACAAATCTGGTACACGCTTTTAATCTCGTTTGTAAATACGGGATAGTAATTCCATCCCCCTTCTGCATTTGCGACAAAGGTTGGATGTTCAATGGAGACACAGCTAGATTCAAGAGAGAGTCCACAGCCTGCTGGCGTGCTATCTGTAACCGTGTTGCTCTTTCGGACAGAGAACCACATCTCATAATTTGGATCAGGCCAGATCGAGACACTGTTTGTGTCGAGTGTTGACCCCTTGAGATAGGTGTTGAACGTAGCCGTCACGGCATCTGTCTGACTGATGTTATCCTCCCCAATGTCCGCATTCAGTGATGTAATTTCCGGGACCGTGTCCTCAATTTCGTCTGTGGTGGTGAATGCGTAAACATGGTCATCATTTTCACCCTCATCTTTACACGCAACTGCATCGGTCGAAGAACCACAGGCGTCCCCGTCATCATCTCCATCAAGTGAGTTTGCAGCAGCGTCTGTGAGTCCATCTGCGATCGCAAACAAGGACTGTGGTACCTCGTCTGCATCAATGGAGGCCGCCTTTGCGGTTACGGTGAGTGCGTCATCACCCGGCAAACAATAAATCGTGTCACCACAAGGATCCTCCCCACAGGCGTCATAGGTCGTAAACGAAACCGTCTTGTAAGCATTTGAAATTTCAAAAGTTCCTTCAACGTTAGCTCCCGCACTATCTACAACTTCAATATTGGTGTAGTAACTCGCATCCGTGTCGTAATACGTTCCTGTGGCCGCCACCGGATCCATGGCTTCGCTAAAGGTGAGTTCGATCGAAACGTTTCGTGGTTCATCCGCATCCTGCTGCGGAATGGTAAACGTCACCGTTGGTGGCGTGAGATCGATCTCTGTTGAAACCTCAAAGGTCCATTCATAACCACTGGAATACGTTCCTGAAAAGGCTGGGTCTCCATCAGCTGTTTCAATATTAGTTGTAAGCACAACCGTATAGTTTGTATCCTCTTCGGATGAACCAAGATATTCAACCGGATCGAATACAAAAATCTCGTAATCATCTGTGTACGACACACTGACTTCACTTGCCCCAAGTGCAGCACTGGCTCCCTCATCTGTCGGGTAGATAAGGACACTATCAATATTGAGCGCTGTCGACGTGTCGTCCTCATCGTATCCACTGATCATGGACGCTAAATCGATTGCCTCTTTAAAGGTCACAAAAATCTTTGTGTTGCGTGGAATATCTGTCGCATTTCTAGGTGGATAGTGATCATCCAAAATTCCACCACCAAGCGATCCTGATAACGGCTCTGTGTAGGCGTCTGCTGTCGCACTCGAACTTCCTTCATAGGCGGCATCAAGGAGGGCATTCAGGATGAATGTCGTAATGGCATACGACAGAAGGATCAAGATAAGCCCAATGATGGACTGCTGTAAGACTTTCTTTGCTTTGACAACGGGTTCAGGTCGTCCAGCAGCTGTGAACCAGAGGTACCCCGCATAAATGATGATGGAAACAAAGATGATTCCAATCACACTCAAGGCCACGCGAATCACTCGGGCGATCAGGACACCAATGCTTTCCTGAGAAAGCGTGGAAGCCTCGGCAAAATTGTTGAATGCTGTGCTGTCCGTCACCTGTGCGAACACCGGCTGTGCCGCAAGCAACGTCAGAGTCAAAAACGAAAAGAGCACGACGGCAAACAGTACCGCGTGTCGAAGGCCGGTCAACTTAGGTGATTGAACGAGACGTATCATGGGTGTGCGCCTCAAGCGTGTGACCATTGTACCGTATTTGATCCAAGGTGGTGAGCCTGTTCTGTGGAAAACAAAAAACCGTCGTGAGACGGTTTTGTCATAAGTCTTGTTTAGATCACATTGAGATAGATGGTTGCAACACTGAAGAGGGCGGCAACAATGATGGTTCCAAGAAACCCATGCGTCATTTTCTGCAGGGCCGCCGTGTGTAAATCGTCACGACTTGAGGCGACCATGTATTCAAATCCACCTTTCAACATGTTTACCACACCCGCAATACCGAACCAGAGAATCACAACACGAAATGCACGGAGACCAAATTCAATGGTTGAGGCCTGCGATTGTGCATCGGCAAAAATAGGAATCGCTGCTGAAACCTCGGGAACGGTTGAAAAAATCCCTGCACTTACCAGAACCAACACAGGAAGTAACTCTTGCACAATTGCCTTCACACGATTTCCATCAGCCCCTCCACCCACAGCGTTCATGGATGCCCCCATCACTTTTCCCATGTCAGCTTTACTCGTCGCACCGACGTCACGAATCGTCTTTTCAATCACGGCACGCAATGCCTCATCAGACATCTGTGAAGGAAGGTACCCTTCGAGCACCTTCAATTCTACCTGCACTCCCTCTGCCATCTCTGTACGACCAGCATCGACAAATGACTGAAGGGAATCCTGCAATTGCTTCGCCTGAGACTTCACCACCGCCAGAGTTTCTTCGTCTGAAAGTTCGTGCTGAACATCGATCTGTTTATTCTTGATGGCAGAACGTAAAAGACGCAACGTAGAAAGCGTTGCGTGCTCCTTGGCCTTCATGGCCTCTTTCATATCCTGAGTGATCTGTTCTGCAAGCGTCATAGATCTCATGTCACATTTTTGTGTAACATGTTTGAATACTAATTTTTGCGTCGCCCACGTTGTCGATCTTCCACCAACTGTCCCACGCGAATTAAGTACTCACGTTTTGCAGCTACCTTCAGACGTCGCAACGCACTGCCCTTCTGTTTGGTTTTGTTTGGTTCTGCAGAGAAGAATCGCATTTTGCGAGCTTCAAGCATATTCCCGCTTTGTTGGACGCGCTTACTAAAGCGTCGGTAGAGCCCTTCAAAGCTCTCACCTTTTCGGCTTTTTGTTTCTACCACAAGTTTCAACTCCTTTTTAGACTTAATTTAAAAGCAAGGCGATTTTGCCTAATTTTAAGCTTATTGTCAATCCACTATCCCCAACAACCAAAAATACGGGCGGAAGCCCGTATTTTTTAATCTATTTAATGTCAGAGATCGGAGCTTGGGTATTCGGAGCTACCCCTTCATCGGAATGCAATTTCTTTTGTACAAGCGCAACCACTTTCTTCACATCCACAATCTCCTGAGCTCCAGATTCCATATCGCGGATGATAATTGTTTCATCAAGGACTTCTTTTTGTCCAAGAATCAGTGTGAGCTGCACGCCCAATTTATTTGCCGCCTCAAGCTGTCCTTTGAGGGCATTCTTTCCAAATGCTTCTGCCATCGGAATACCTGCTTGTCGGAATTCCTCAAACAACTTGAGTCCAACGCGACGGGATGCATCCCCAAGCTGCGCAAAGAACACTGCTGGCTGAGGACGCTGTGGGGGATCAATCCCGGCATCAAGTAAGGCGCGTGCAATACGCTCAATCCCGAGGGCAAACCCACAGGCCGGTGTCGGTCGACCTCCAAGGAGCTCAACAAGCCCATCATAACGACCACCTCCCCCAAGAGCATTCTGTGACTTCTCCCCGTCACCACCAGCAAGGACGAACTCGAAGACGGTATGTGTGTAATAATCGAGCCCACGCACCAAGTACGGATTTAGCTCAAAGGGCACTTCAATTTCTTCCATGAACTCAAGCACCTTCATGAAATGCTCCTTGGACTTATCGTCAAGCCAATCAAGAATCTGAGGAGCCCCATCAAGGAGCTCAACGGTCGCAGGATCTTTACTATCAAGGAGGCGCAAAGGATTTTTTTGGAGTCGTTTCTTATCCTCTTCGCATAACTTACTTCGATGTTGACGGAAATAAGCAACTAATTCAGCAAGGTATGCCTGTCGACATTCGAATGTTCCAATCGAGTTGATCTGTACTTTCACGTCCAGACCAAGATCCTTCAAAATCTGAAGCCCAAGTACAATCAACTGAGCATCCACAATAGGTTCATCAACACCAAAACTTTCAAATCCTGCTTGATAAAATTGTCGATACCGACCGGCTTGAGGACGATCGTGACGGAACATGGGTCCCATGTACCAAAGCTTCACTGGCTGCGGTCGATCGAGCATTCCATGATTCACGTAGGCACGTGCGGCTGAAGCGGTCGCCTCTGGACGAAGCGCAACAGAACGATTAGAGGGATCCGTAAAGACATACATCTCCTTATCGACGATGTCGGTTCCCTTACCGATTGTGCGTAGAAATAAGTCAGATCGTTCCAAGATAGGCAAATCAATACGATCAAAGGTGTAGGCTTCGGCAATGTCACGAATGGCATCACGGATCATATTCCAACGTCCCTGTTCCTCTGGAAGAATGTCACGAAACCCACGAAGGAGTGTCGGAGCTCCTTTAACTTTCTTTTCTTTCTCATCCACATCATCTTCTGTAGACTCCATAGGTTTTTGGCTCTTGGCCGGAGTGCTCTTCTCTTCTTTGTTTTTGGTTGATTTCTTGGTTGGCATATAGGTGTTGATGAGAGGGATCTCTCTAAAGGTTATAAACGGGAATATCAAAGGTCCCTATTCTTGAGATCGGAAGACCGCGGATCCAAACACGTCCAATCACTTCATCCTCGGAAACAGACCCAAAACTTCTGGAATCAAGACTTGCATCCCGATTATCTCCCAAAACATAATATTCATCTGCTCCAAGGGTTACACGCTCCTTTCCTCCTGTCTGGTCATCAGAAAGATACACCTCATCGAGCACCATCCCGTTTGGATGCTCTTCGTTATAGACGATGACATTCCCATTCGAAATCTCAACTGTTTCACCAGGGAGTCCAATGAGACGCTTGATAAAAAACTGGCTTGGGTCACGTGGATACTTGAATACGAGAATTTCTCCACGAACAGGTTCGCGGAACCGGTAACTAATCTCATCGATAATAAGGTATTCATGATCGTAAAAGTTTGGCTCCATTGATGCCCCTTTTACATAGAAGGGCTGGATAAGGAAGTAACGAATGGGAACAATAATGGCAGAAGAAATCACGACGATTTGTACCACCTCGATCACGAACGCAATGATGGCACCTCCCACGGGACCGAATCGTTCGTACAGCTTGTTCTCAAAGGCTTGAAATCGAGAATGCATGTGTTTTCTTTAGGAATGAAATCGTTTCCACCCTATCAAAAAAACAAGGCTTGTTCAAGGGTGCGTTATAGGTCATTCATGTGTTTAAATCTGAACGACTTAAAGACCTTCATCTTGCCGACCGGGGAAAATAAAGGTATCATTTTCAGTGATCGGCTATGCACAAGCCAAAAATTGACCTTCTGAAAGAAAAGTACGATTTGCATGCGCCAAAGAAGACGCCGCTTCTTTTTTTTGGTCGTCTCCTAGCCGTTATTGTGGGAATCGCCATCACCACAGGCACCATCTTTTCTTACCAGGTTTCAACCACAGCAGAAACGGGAAACTTCCCGTCCTTTTCTTTTATTGACACCATCAAACACCTTGTCTCAGCAGATGAACGCCAACTAGAAGGAGAAGAGGATGATCGCGTGAATTTTCTTCTCATGGGGGTTGGAGGGGCCGGTCATGACGGACCACAACTCAGCGATACCATTATCTTCACAAGCCTACGTCCATCAACGAATGAAGTTGCCATGATGTCACTGCCGCGCGATATGACGGTCCCCATCCCTGGATACGGCTATCGAAAAGTGAATCATGCAAATGCCTACGGCGAACTAGATGAACCAGGCGCAGGACCAGCCCTTGCAACACAAGTCATTGGGGATGTGCTCGACCAGGATATTCAATATTATCTCCGTGTAGATTTTGATGGTTTCGCAGAATTCGTCGACGCCATTGGTGGTATTGATGTGTACGTCGACAATACCTTTACAGATGCGAACTATCCATCCCATGGACAGGAGTATGCCACCTGTACAAGCAACGACGTCACCCTCGAGGAAAAGAGCGACGGACTTGCGGAGGAACTTTCTGAAATCCTCGCCATTGAAGATGAAGAAAAAGGCATCCTCGAACAAACGCTCGAGGAAGAAAACCAACCAGAAGTCGTTGACTATTCCTGTCGCTACGAGAGCATTACCTTCTACGAGGGGTGGACACATATGGATGGCGACACCGCTCTCAAGTTTGTTCGATCTCGTCATGGAAACAATGGAGAAGGTTCTGACTTCGCTCGATCACGACGACAACAGAAAGTGATCCTAGCGGTAAAAGACACCGTACTCTCCGCCTCGACCCTTCTCAACCCATCACGCATCAGCCGAATATTAGAGACGCTCAAGGACAACATTGCGACGAACATGGATGTGTGGGAAATCGTTTCACTTGCACAGACATTTAAAGAGCTCGACACAGCCGACATCACGCATCACGTGATCGACGCTTCCGAAGACTCCCCTCTTTACTCAACGGTCTTGAACGGAGCCTATGTCCTTCTTCCAAAGAATGATGACTGGTCTGACCTGCGCAACATCGCTGAAGATATTTTCAACCCTGAGGCAGGAACAACGAGCAATTTTGCAAGCACTGAGGAAGACAAACCACGCTTTGTCCAGGTAGAGATCCAGAACGGTACAAACATCACGGGTCTCGCCTTTCAAACCTCTCAGCTCCTCGATGGACAGGGATTTGAGGTGGTCAAAATTGGAAACGCACAAACAAGAAGTTACGAGCACACGGTGATCTACGATCTTACCGAGGGTCAGCGTGCAGAAGAATTAAAAGCCTTGCGGGACTATCTCGAAGCCGAGGTCACCCTCTCCGCCACCGGTTGGATGCTGAGCGGCGACATTGTTCCACAAGAACTTTCCGTCACTGCCGACGACTACAATGATCTCGCCACAGAGCACGACATTGACTTCCTCATCATCCTCGGTGAAAACGCCTCATCGCTTGTCAGAAACTAAAAACAGTCCTTATACCGGACTGTTTTTAGTTAAAGGGTTATATGTATTGGAGTGACAAAATCGCCTTTCTTTGTTATTGTCCTCACTTGCTTATACACTATACCTATGAAAACTACTCAAGCACCTACCGTGGCGCTGGTCGGAAGAACGAATGTGGGTAAATCAAGCCTCTTTAATAAGATGCTTGAAAAGCCCAAGGCGCTCGTTTCAGATGTTGCTGGAACGACCCGTGATCGCAATGAAGGCGAGTGTCTTTGGCGTGGGCAGATCATTACCCTTGTAGACACCGGTGGGCTTGATGTTGACTTTGCTGACGAGATTGAAACGAATACGGTCAAGCAAGCTGAGCTCGCAATAAAGCGTGCGGACGTTATTCTGTTTGTCGTCGATTTGAAGACAGGCGCCCTCCCTCAGGAGCGTAGGCTTGCTGCCACACTTGCCAAAAGCAAGAAGCCGGTCATCGTTGTTGGGAACAAGGGTGAACGTCATTCAGAGCGCCTCAGTGTCAATGAACCAGAATGGCAATTCCCAAACCTTCCATCACCGATCGCTGTTTCTGCGGCACGTGGGACAGGTGTGGGTGATCTCCTCGACGTCATTTATGAAACGTTGATCGCTATTGGAAAGCCCCCTGTGGATCCTGTGACCATCGACGCAATTAACGTCGCCGTCATTGGAAAACCAAATGTTGGAAAGTCGACCCTCCTCAACGGAATCCTTGGTGAAGAACGGTTTATTACGAGCCCCATCGCCCACACGACACGTGAACCAAATGATACCCTGATTACCGTGGACGATAAGCGTTACGTCTTTATTGACACGGCTGGAATGCGTAAGCATGGCAAAGTAAAGAAAGCAGGTGGACTCGAAGCCGCTGCTGTTCGTCGTAACGAACGCATTGTCAAACTTGCAGACGTGACCATCTTAGTCGTAGAGGCCACCGAGCCTATTGGGACCCAAGAAAAAATCTTGGCTGGGTTTTTGAAGGAATCTGGTTCCGCTGTCATCATTGTGGTGAACAAGTGGGATCTTGTTGAGGACAAGAAGACGAACACTATGAATGAATACCGCAACTATATTTCCGCTTCCTTTCCATTTCTCGCTTGGGCACCCGTGCTGTTTGTCTCAGCCCTCACCAAGCAACGCGTCAAGACCGTTTTTGAATGGATTGATCGTGTCCAAACAAATAGATCATTCACTGTCGACCAAAAAACATTGAATGCCTTTCTTAGAAATGCCATTGTGGCGCATACACCAGCGAAGGGAAAAGGAAGTAAGCCACCAAAAATCTTGGGAATCAAGCAAGTAGGGACCAAGCCACCTCGCTTTGACCTCATGATCAAAGCGAAGCGCACGGACACCCTTGCCACCAGCTACATTCGCTTCTTGCAAAACCGTCTCCAAGAACAATTTAAACTCGTTGGTACCCCTATTAAAGTACACGTGAAACTTGCAACGTCTGTTTCTAAATAGATATGAAGGTGATCCTTGGACTTGGTAACCCTGGAAAAACATACGAACACACACGACACAATGTCGGTTTTCTTGTCTTGGATGAAATTGCTCGTCGAGCCAATACAACCTTCGGCGAAAAGAAATCTCTTGAAGCTGAAATAGTAGAAGTCACACTGAAGGGTGAACGTGTCCTCCTTGTGAAGCCACAAACATTCATGAACGTGAGTGGTCGAAGCCTTGCAGCGATCCTTTCAAAGTACCCGGTCAGCGCTCAAGATGTTCTCGTGATCTATGATGATGCAGACCTCGCCTTTGCCGATATTCGATTTAAAGCCGGTGGATCATCCGCGGGACACAATGGGATGCAGTCTATTCTCGAGGTGTTTCCAAAAGGAACCAGCGTTCCGCGCATACGTATTGGTATTGGCCGCCCCACACATCCAGATATTCCACTCGACGTGTTTGTTTTACAATCATGGACAACAGAGGAGATGCGTCAGCTTCAGGACATCCTCGACACCACCATTCACCTTATTGAACACGAATGGCTATGATCGATGATCGCGCCTATCTTGTCGCCCTCAGACGCTTCCCGCAATTTGGTGCGAAGCGTCTTGTGCGTTTAGCACGGCACTTCCCCACCTTTAAGCGCGCCTTTGAGGCCTCCGCAACTGATCTGGTCGAAGCAGGAATTGAGGCGAACCTCGCCAGTCGTTTCCTGCAAGAACGCATTCATCTCTATCCCGAACAGGAGTGGGATCTTCTCCTACGTCATGGGGTTGAACTCCTGACCATCAGTGATGAACGCTATCCACCGCTCCTCAAACAAATTTTTGACCCGCCGGCTGTGTTGTTTTATCGCGGAACCCTTCCTGATTGGGGACGCAAACATCTTGCTGTCGTTGGTTCGCGCAAAGCAACCGACTATGGCATTCGTGTGACCGAAGATCTTGTGGGTCCTCTTGCACGCCATGGCACAGTAATCGTCAGCGGTCTTGCCTATGGCATTGATGCAGCGGCACATCAGCAAACAATCGATGTTGGAGGTACGACCCTCGCTATCTTGGGATCGGGCGTTGACGAAGAAAGTATTTACCCTTCTCAGCACCGCACACTTGTTTCACGCATTCTCTCCTCCGGTGGGGCTATCATCTCTGAATTTCCGATCGGTACCCCCCCGCTCAAACAACACTTCCCATTTCGAAACCGTGTGATTGCCGGACTCTGTCATGGAACCCTTGTGGTTGAAGCGGCGATCAAATCAGGATCCCTCATCACCGCTCAGAGTGCGCTGAGCGCAAACAGAGACGTCTATGCCGTCCCAGGGTCGATTCATGCCCCCATGAGTGAAGGTCCGCTCCAACTCATCAAAGATGGAGCCACACCTGTCACGAGCACAACAGACATCCTTGGGTATGAGGCTGTAGAGCCAGCGAACTCACCAGCGGTTTACAAACCCACAAGCGATGAAGAAGCACTCATTTTGAAACAACTCACGCACACGCCACGTCATATTGACGAGATTGTACAGGCCGTTTCCCTTCCCACGTCAACAGTACTCAGCCTGATGAGTCTGATGGAAATGAAGGGAGGTGTGCGCCAAGAGCAAGGTCAGTTTTACGCACGCGCTGCTTGACGAATACCACGAGAACCCTTAGTAATAGGTTTTAGTAGTAATGGATTTCAGAAACGCTAACGATTTTTTCATGTCCAAAAAACTTCTCATTGTTGAGTCGCCAACCAAGGCAAAAACAATCAATAAATTTCTGGGTGGTCAGTACCAGGTTCTTTCTTCGTTTGGTCATATTCGTGATCTTCCAAAGAGCACAATCGGCGTTGATGTTGAACATCAATTCGAACCAACCTACACCATCCCCACAAAGAGCAAGAAGAATGTCACTGAACTTAAGAAGGCAGCAAAGGAAGCGGACGAAATCTATCTTGCGACTGACGAAGACCGAGAAGGAGAAGCGATTGCGTGGCATGTGGCTGAGGTTCTTAAATTAGAACCAGCAAAAACCAAACGCATTACCTTTCATGAAATCACCAAGTCAGCGATTGATGAAGCCGTCGCAAACCCACGTGTACTCGACATGAACCTCGTCAATGCGCAACAAGCCCGTCGGATTCTTGATCGTTTGGTGGGTTATGAACTCTCTCCCTTTCTTTGGCAGAAAGTGCGTCGTGGTCTCTCGGCTGGACGTGTACAGTCGGTGGCCATGCGCCTCATTGTTGAACGCGAACGTGAACGTCGTGCCTTTGACGTAGAGGAGTATTGGACGATTGATGGTGAATTTGAAAAGGATGCCATGAGCTTCCCGGCCAAACTTTCAAGCATTGACGGCAACAAGCTTGAAAAGCTGGGCATTAAAACACAGGAGGAGGCGCAGAAGATTGTCACGGACCTTGAAGGCGCAACAGCGACGGTGAGTGCAGCCCTGAAAAAACAGGTAAAGAAAGCTCCACCGAAACCGTATACCACCTCCACACTTCAAATCGATGGAAACAACAAGCTTGGGTACAGTGCCAAGCAGACCATGCGTCTTGCACAGGAATTGTACGAAACAGGTCGTATCACGTACATGCGTACCGACTCGGTGAACCTCGCAGACAAATTTTTAACGGAGGCTCAGGACTACATCAAAGCAACCTTCGGCGAGAAGTATGCGGAAGGAAAGAAGATTTACAAAACAAACAAGAAAGGTGCACAGGAGGCCCATGAGGCCATCCGTCCAACCGAAGTCACCATGCACCCAGATGATCTGAATGGAGACGTGGATCCTCGTGCAAAGAAGGTCTACGAGCTCATTTGGCGCCGAACGGTTGCGTCCCAGCTCCCCGCCGCACAACTGGAACGCACAAGCGTAGATCTGACGGCCAAGCACTACACATTCCGCGCAAACGGAAGCACGGTAGTCTTTGATGGATTCATGAAGGTCTATCACTCAGCAAAAGAAAAACTCCTTCCCGCACTTGAACAGGGTGATGTGGTGCACACAACAAAGATCGAGCCCGTTCAGCACTTCACCGAACCTCCAGCACGATACTCTGATGCTTCACTTGTGAAAGTGCTCGAGGAACACGGGATTGGTCGACCATCCACCTACGCTCCAACCATCGGAACGATTATTGACCGAGGCTATGTCGATCGTGACGAGAGCAAAAAACTATTTCCAACGGACATCGCACTCATCGTAAGTGACCTCTTGGTGGAACACTTCTCAAACATTGTTGACTACGAGTTCACCGCCACCATGGAAAACACCTTGGACGAAGTGGCGGAAGGAACAGTTGAATGGGCTCCAATGCTTGAAGCCTTCTATGTGCCCTTCCATGAAAATCTGGAAAGGAAAACCAAGGAACTCGAGCGTGAAGACATCATGCCAGACCGTGTGCTTGGGAATGATCCTGAGACAGGCCTCCCGATTATTGTGCGTAGTGGCCGATTCGGCGGCTTTGTCCAAATCGGTGAATACTCGAAAGAGGACAAGGATGCTGAGAAGCCCAAGCCTAAGAGCGCCTCACTCCTTAAGGACATGAACATTGAAAGCATCACGCTTGAAGATGCACTTGTCTGTCTCTCCTTCCCTCGAGACGTAGGGGTGATGGAAAATGGGGAGAAGATTGTGGCCGCCATTGGTCGCTTTGGTCCATACCTGAAGGCTGGGGAAATGACGGCGTCCATCAAGGAACCTCTTGACCCTGCAACCATTGATGAAGCAGCCGCACGCACAGCCCTGATTGAAGCGGCTGAACTCAAAAAGAAAATGGCCACACCGATTGCAGAATACGGAACAGATCCAACGAGCGGCGGTGAACTCCTTTTGAAGCATGGACGCTTTGGCCCTTACGTCACAGACGGTGAGACCAACGCTTCACTTGGCAAAACACGTGACCCAGAGGACATGACACGAGAGATTGCCGTTGAGATGCTCGAGAAAAAACGTGCCAAGGGTGGAGGAAAGAAAAAACCTGCAAAGAAGACAACAAAGAAAACCCGCAAGAAGAAAGAGAAGAAGACCGAGTAAAAGACCACCAGCTAACGCTGGTGGCTTTTATCTTGCCGTCTGTCGACGGCGTCAGATC
>PFWU01000052.1 GCA_002791295.1 Candidatus Uhrbacteria bacterium CG_4_9_14_3_um_filter_50_9 | reverse complement strand
GGCTCCCTTGATTGGCGTGGCGTTTCCATCTGCATCGATGATGAAGGATCCTGGAGTTCCGGTCACACCTGCCTTGGCACCTGCTGCAGCCTCAGCTTGGATCTCGGCTCGCACCTCGTCACCCTCGTAACACTCAGTAAAGGTAGTGATGTTGAGACCAAGCTCTGTGGCGAGCTCAAGGTAAAGATCTTCTCCAAGAGTTGCACGGTTTTCAAAGAGCGCATCTCCCATCTCCCAATACTTACCCTGATCACCTGCACACTCGGCAGCGGCAGAAGCATCCTCAGCATTTGGGTGGAAGGAAAGTGGGAAATCACGCATGACCCATCGCACCTGTCCGTCATATTCTTCCATAACTTGCAGCATGGTTGGGTGGAAGCGCTCACAGTATGGGCACTCGTAGTCGGAGTATTCGATGATCGTGATAGGAGCGTTTACGTCTCCACGAATGTGATCCGCTTCGGTAACGACCGGAATGGTTCCAGATGGGACGGCAGCTACAGCGGCGGCTGCAGCTGCGGCGGCTGCGCCATCGTCACTTCCTTCTTCTACTTCCGCACGGTCGGCGACAGCAAGTGTTCCGACAGAACAATCTCCTCCAAGCATACAGCTTCCAAGAACAACGAATCCAAGCGTTCCAATAGAAAGAATAGCGGTACCGAATCCGAGCCAGAAGGACTGTTTAGAAGGAAGGACATCGAAAAGTGATTTTGTTTGGTGTGGTTGATGTTGTTGATCCATAATTGAAAATTATTGAGTATTGGAAGATCGGTGAGGTGCTACCAACCATGAGCTGCGTGAAGGGGAGGGATGAATATTTTTCTCAAACGAGGTCCCACTGAATAAATCCATAAGGACAGATACTGTTTCCACGATGTCCTGAAGTGGACATTTTTCTCAGGCTTACGGAAAACATGGAGAAAGCCCAGAACGATGCTGACAATAAGAAGAGCAAAAAATTCTTTTGTTTGCACGGCAAAATGATCGGTTTGAAAAGACCACAGGGTAGGCGTCGTCGCTCTCTCGATGCTACAAGAACCGCCGACGAGTGAGGTGTTGCTTGTATGGGCAGCACAACTTAATGGCGAGGCAACAGAAAAAACACAGAACAGCATGCTCAGAATGACAGTGGGAATAATGTAGGTAAATAGTCGTCGAACCTCCATAACGAGCCTATGGTATCACAGACACGTTTTCCCCATTATATTTCTGTGGGAAAGTTATGTGTCGTATAATGTACGGGTATGGCAGGCATCAAATCACTTGTGACAGATTTTCTTGAATATCTCGAAGTTGAGCGCGGAAGGTCTGAGAGAACCATTCGCAATTACGATTTTTATCTTCGTCGATTTCAGTCGTGGGCTAAGGACCCATCCCCGTCTTCTGTGACTGCTGAGATGGTTCGTAAGTATCGACTCTGGCTCAATCGGTTTGTTGATGGACGTGAGGGGAGTACACTCAAGAAGTCGACACAGAATTATCATCTGATTGCCCTGCGCTCGTTTTTAAAGTATTTAGCCAAGCGTGACATTAAGTCGCTCGCTCCTGAAAAGATTGAACTTGCAAAGCAGCCAACACGCACGGTCGAGTTTTTGGAAACCGATGAGCTGGATCGACTCTTGGCTGTGCCGGCTCAGCACGGGGAGACATTGATCGCGCTTCGGGATCAGGCCATTTTGGAGCTTTTGTTTTCGACAGGGTTGCGTGTCAGTGAGCTCGCAAGTCTGAACATCGATCAAGTAAACCTCAAGCGGGATGAGTTCACCGTTAGAGGTAAGGGAGATAAGCCACGAATCGTGTTCTTGTCTTCGACGGCGAAAGAGGCGCTTCGTGCGTACCTTACAAAACGAAGAGACACTTCGGCGTTCATGTTTGTCTCACATGACCGTGCAAAGGGTGGTCGTGGAAAAACCGGTGCGCTCACTCCCCGATCGATTCAGCGCCTAGTGGAGCGCTATGCAAAGGAAGCTGGAATCACAAAGAAGATCACTCCGCACACCCTTCGTCACACCTTTGCAACGGATCTACTGATGGGTGGAGCAGATATCAGATCTGTGCAGTCGATGTTGGGTCATGCCTCAATTACAACAACCCAAATTTATACGCATATTACGAATAACCAGATGAAAGACGTTCATAAAAAGTTTCATGGCAGGTCTCGAGAAGGTTGACAATTCAACCGTTTTTGCGTAGATTCTTTGAGCTGAACTGACTCTGGAGGATCTATGCAGCCGGCAGAAGAAGAGAAAGCACCGGAGAGGCTGGTGCTTGGCAGGGACGTCGTCGTCAGTCGTGTGAACCTGTGTTCGGGGATCGTTCCCGACAAGCTCGCACGACTCATCTGTGAGAGTCGTCAGGGACCGCCTTGGAGCGAGAAGGTACATTGCCCCAACTGTGGGAAGAATGACTTCCTCATCTCAAACCCCGAAGGCAACACTTGTGGTGAATGCCACAAGGGAGTCGTCGAGATCACCTGGACCATCGAGCGTGCCACGCAGGCACTGCTCGAAGGAGCTGCTCGGGAGAGCCAGGTTCATGCCGCAGTGCTCAATCCGAGAAGTGCTCCGGTGCCGATCGGACTCATCGAGGTGCTCCCGTGTGAACTTCTGGATCTCAATCGTGAGATGAACGACCGGAGTGCGGTAGCCATAGTACGTGCAACGCGCCATCGCGGTCGTTTCGCATTCGTGCGCAACCTGAGTGTTCATGAAGACTACGCACGGGAGGATATCTACTACGCACTCCTCGAATCTACTGTTCGCAGCTCAGCCGACGAGAGTATGCCGTTTGTGCTCCTGGTCGCTGAGTCTTCTATGCCTCACCGGATATGTCAGCGCCTGCGCCTTCCGCTGGCCATGTGGGCAAAGAACGGTGCCTTGCTGTTGGGTGGCATGCTCCGAGCCCACTGAACGGAACCTCGAGACGCTCGAGGTTTTTCTAAACCAAAAAGATCCGCTATGATGCGGATGTCCTAACATGCCCTCGTAGCTTAATGGATAAAGCAGGACTCTTCTAAGGTCTTGATGGGGGTTCAATTCCCTCCGGGGGCACCAAAAGACACTCGCACAATGCGGGTGTTTTTTGATAGGCTATGGGTCTATGTCACTCAAACTTGTTTCGTGGAACGTGAATGGAATTCGTGCCGTGATGAATAAGGACGCCTTTGTTCCGTTTGTGCAAAAAGAAAAACCTGACATTTTGTGTCTCCAAGAGACCAAGGCGATGAAGGGGCAGGCTGAAATTGACTTGCCTGAGTACGAGGAGATTTGGAACTCAGCGGAGCGCAAGGGGTATTCGGGGACAGCAATTTTTACCAAAGTGAAGCCACAGTCGATCACCTTTGATATTCCAGGAGTGAAGGCTGGGTTTCTGGAGGATTCCTTTGGAGACACACTCATGGAAGGGCGTGTGATCACGATGGAGTTTGAGAAGTATTTTGTGGTAACGGTTTACACCCCCAACGCCAAGCGTGGGCTCGAGCGCCTTGAATATCGTCATAAGAAATGGGATCCACTGTTTCTCGCGTACATGAGGGATCTTGAAAAGAAAAAGCCAGTCATTATGTGTGGAGACTTTAATGTGGCGCATGAGGAGATCGACCTCGCACGGCCAAAGGATAATGTGAATAACGCTGGGTTTACACCAGAGGAGCGAGAAGGCGCAGACAAAATTGTCGCAGCCGGATTCGTGGATACCTTTCGACATCTTTACCCAGACACACCAGATGCCTACACTTGGTGGAGTCACTTTGCGAAAGCTCGTGAGCGGAACGTCGGATGGCGCATTGATTACTTCTTTGTGAGCGAGAAGCTCAAAGGAAACATTGAAGAAGCGTTTATTCGTCCGAACGTCATGGGCTCAGATCATTGCCCGGTGGGGGTGGTGATGAAGATGTAATAACGAATACTTGATCGTTCTAGGTGTTTTTGTTATCATCACGCCGTTCATGGCGGCTATGGTGAAACGGTTATCACACGGGCTTGTGGTGCCTGTATTACGGGTTCGATTCCCGTTAGCCGCCCCAGCAAAAAACTTCTGCACTCGCAGAAGTTTTTTGTTAAAACACGTCAGGAATGTGCTCGACGGATGAGTTGTTTGTCAAAGGAGAGGAGGGTTTGGTCTGTTCTTTTGGCTGCGGTAAGCAGATAGGCGTCTACAAAATGGAGGCCGCTTAAAAACTCGTCCCAAAGGTGCACGAGCACATCACGTTCTTCGACATCCAACACAGGCATTGCTAACAATGGCAGCATGGAAGACACGATGTCCTCACGAGAGTGTTTGTAGAAGGATTCTAAAACAAAAACGGCTTCTGCGATCACGAGCGGTTTAACGACGATTACTCGTTCGCCGTTCGCGGCTTCTTTAAACCAGGTAATGGCTTGGTCTTTTTGCTTTTTGTGATCACCCACGAGAAAGCGCAAAAGAACATTTGTGTCGAGAATAGACGTCATAGCCTATTTTTGGCGACTTCCCCATGCCTGTCCTCGTGCCTTTTTTAATTCTTCATCCGTTAAAGAAATTTTGGACGAAAGACTTCCGGCGAGAGATAAAAGATCCACAAGAGGCTCAAGAATTACTCGACCGTTTTTTTCGTCTAGCTTGACCAAGAATTTTGAATCTCGGTCAACGTTCAATGCTTTTCGAATCGATCGAGGAATTGTGATCTGCCCTTTTTGTGTCATGGTGGTTGTAGTCATAGAATACTTACTATTTACACAATATATTACTTTTAGACTAATGTAATACTTTTTACATGTCAAGAAAAACAGCGAAAAAGAAAAGCACCTTTGGGACAGCCCTAGGTGCTTGTTTCGTTTAGCGGACGAGGTAGTTTCGGCCAGGCACAGTCTTCTTGATTTGCACACGACTTGAGAGTTCATCGATAAGGCTCTTGGTGAGGACAAGATCGATGGTGGGCACGAGACGTTCTTGCCCCACAAGTGCGACTTGCCAGGCGTCGATGTTGATGAGACTTCTTGACCCATCTTCAGGTGGCATGAGTGCTCGACGTTCCTCTCCTCTTCGACGGATTTGTTTCCAGGTGTACCCGTGTTGCACGAGATGCGCGATTGCTGCTTGTTCGCTCACAAAGGAAGTGAGATCTGTTGCAGGAGTCGGAAGCTCGGATGGATTGAACAAGTAGACGTGGGCCGATGTTCCGAGAAGTGGGCGGATCTCATTGACTGAATCAAGTCCTCCGATTTCAAGTGCGCCGATCCAATCTTCCTCTTTGGGCACATGGTAGCTCAGTTGGCGCTTGCGCAGCTTCGTTCTGTCTGTCACGGCCATCCAGATGGCCATCCAGGCAAAATCTGGTTTGGTCAGGTAGATGCCGAAGAGATTTTCGACCTCAAACCGTGACGTGGCGGCGGTGGCGTACAGGTGATCAATGGGGCTATTTTTCCCATTTGCAAAAAAGGTGTTTTTCGCGAGTAGGACTTGCAGCTTCCGCGTTGACTCAACTTGGATGTGTTGCACTATTCCTCCTATCTGGAGAATAGGTAGGTTGAGAGGAAAAGGCAAGAATAAGAAAAGCCCCCTTAAGTGGGACTGTTTCCTAATGAGATGAGATTGTCACGTTCGGGCTGGCATCGTTGAAGACGTCCTAAAACGGACGTTGAAACGATGACTGGGTGCCTGAACGTGGCAAGATCGCTCATTTGGGAATAGTCCCTTAGTGGAGGCTTGGCGTGATGCCTGGATGTTCGGGGTCGAACGGTCCAGATTCTTCTTGTGAAGCGTGGAACTCGAGTTCGTTGCGTGATCCCCAGAAGACGAGCTGTTGCATGACTTCGTCCTGGTAAGGGTCATTTTGAGCATTCAGATGCACATAGAGTCCGAAGAGCTTGTTTGCGAGATCACCTGAGCGTCCAGGTCCCATGGTTTCGACCATGAGTCGATCCCTTGAGTGGTGTTCAAGGATTTCGATCGCTTCTTCCGGGCTCAACGCCCCTTCCTTGACTTGCTTGTGAAGTGAGGCGAGTTCTTCCTGACCCTTGGTGAGGTAGTTCGTCTGAACGATCATTGGATCAAGTCCATGCTCTTTGAGGATGTTGTGCGTGCACGTTTGGTAGCTGTTGTAGCCTTCTCTTGTGCACGTACGCCATTCAGAGATCGTGGCGTCGTTCTCGGTAGCGTCTTGCTGACAACCCTTATCGATCTCACTCGGAAGCTCGGCACACTCTGTGCTCGCGAGCATGTAAGCAAGCTCAGCGGCCTCACGATCTCCCTCGGCGATGCGTTCGTTCAGCATCTCGAGCAAGTCACGCATCTGGTTCTGGCCAAAGTGACATTTGAGGAGTACATCCGGACCGTCGAGTCTTTGGTAGCTCGTTCGGATGAGCTGGTGGAGTGCGGTGAGGTCGAGGTCGGAGTTTGCAAATTGTTCGCAGCCACGAAGGAAGCGTTCCTCCTGTAGCTTGCGAACGTCCACCTTAGTTCGTTCACCACGCTTGGTGGGTGTAGACCCAGAGCTCGGTGTCGTCGGGTCACTTGATGTGACGGGAGTCTGTCTCTTGGAAATGGCTGGAGCGTCACCCGAGACATTCCACGCCAAGAGAGTCAGCGTGAAGGCAAACACGAGTGCCAAGAGGTGACGTCGTTGCATCTGTCCTCCTTACGATCGACTCTACGTGAGCCTCACAGGCTTGGCAATTTTTCAATCAGAAAACCCGCTTGCGTGAGCGGGTTTCGTTACGTTGAGGTTTCGATTTGGCTCAGGCGCCATTCATAGAGCCGTCGCTTAACATCTTTCGATCCCCAGTTCACGCCGTAGCCTGGGAGATGCAGTCTGCGCATCCGTACGATTCCCTTGAACGCCTCGTACGTGTGGGGGAACCAGATCGGATTGATGTACTCATCAATTTGAGAGGCTCGGTAGAGACGGTGGTTGACGTCTGCGTGAGCATGATCGGCATCGAGGTGGTCCCCGATGGTGGTCACGAGTTGTTCCGCGGGTCCCAGGATGATTCGTCCGTCGTCCTGACACTCACGCAGAAAGTGTCCTGTCAGCTTGAGATCCCAATACGTTCGATCCCTATTAGGGTTGGGACTCCCCTCATCTTCTTGGTTGAGCAGAGGCAGCTTCCAAAGTATTCTTGCACTGAAGTCGAGGAAGTCTTGAGCGTCTTTGCGTGTCGCAACTCTGAGGCCGTCTCCTTCATCAACACCGATGACCACGTACTTCCATCCACGCCGGTCAGTGAGCTGTCTCCCACGCTCGAGCTTGAGCAAGGTTGGGAGCAGTTCCTTGCCTCGGTCAATGGCGTAGACAACGTAGGCCCTACCATTGTCGCGGGCAACACGACACGTAAGCTGGTCTTCGATGAACGGTTCATGAGCACGCTTGAGTTCACGGGCGCGTCGGACCGCTTCTTCTCGCGTGCGCCTGTCGAAGATTTGTACGTCGGCCATGCGATATTGGTTTTGCTGGTCTTGCCAAGCAACCAGTCCGACTTCGCGTGACGTCTCCTTTGAGAACAGTCGTTCCTGCGCTAGTTTGTCGATCTCGAAAAGGTCTTGAGAGACGCGGAGGTCACTGTCGACCGCTTCAATTGCGAAAAGCTGCAGGGCGATGCCGAACTGACGCCTCGCTTCGAACTGGAGTCGGTAGCTCAGCCGGTCTGCGTGTGTGCCAGGATTTTGCGTTGCCATGGTAAGCATCTGGATCGGATCCAGACACACAGAGACACGGTTGTGTGGTGCAAGGCTCCTCGAGAAGGGCTGGTGATTTTCTTGGATGAGCTGGCGAACGATTCCTCTGGCACTCCTCAGGTATCCAGACATGTGATCGTAGAACTTGTCATCTCCGACCGTTGTAGCCGGCCCCTTGTTGCTCTGGTGGGTTCTGACGTACGCCGTGTACAGCGCGACCTTTGGCTCGATGCCAAGACAGATCAGATCATCGTAGATTCGGCCCATCTCGATCACGATTCGAAACTGGTGCGGGAGTTTGTGGAAGATCAGTGCATCTTCTGGTCGGAACTGGTGGAAGGAACTCATGGGCATCCTCATCTGCGGAGTTTGGTGTGCTGCAGCTGAGTGACAGTAGGTGAGGTGTCGTGTTTCGTCAATCAAAAAAGAGCCATAGGCTCTTTTTTGTCTTATCCAAATGTGATGGCGTAGATCTCAAGACCCGGCTCCAGTGTTTCAATTTCGAGAATATGTTCTCCGGGTTCGCTGCGAATGAGCTCGTAGAGGTCTGAAAATTCTACCTGTACAAACGTCCCACCCGTGAGCTCGTCTTTCATGATGTGTGTGCCAAGAGATTCGGTTGGTACCACTTCCCCATCAAGTCGCACGATAACGTCCTGCAAGGTTCCATCGCTTGTTGCCATGACGAGGTTTGCAACACTTGCGCTGTAGTGAAATTGAAACTTAGCTCCCGCACCGATTGCCTCCGCATGTTGGTATTGGATATTCCACTCTCCCAGAAGCGCCCACTCGTTTAGGCTTAGCGCCTCAGGAAGTGAATAGGTCGTGGGCACATCCTCTACAAGATTTTCATTGCTCGCAAAGTTTTCTGTACGCCAGTAGCCGAAGTAGGTTTCTGGTGAACGAATGTTTGCAAAGTCTGGAAACTCTGCCTCTGTAAGGTCCATACTCACACCGAGTAACGCTTGAATGACACCTTCCGTTTCGTCGTACGCTCCTTCTCCGAAGTGGGTGTAGCGTAGGTTTCCTTGCTGATCAAAAATGTACTTTGCTGGCCAGTAGTGATTACTAAAGTTGCGCCATGTGACGTAATCATTGTCGAGTGCAACCGGGAACTCAATGCCGTGCTTTACCGTTGCTTCAACGACATTGTCATATTTTTTTTCAAATTCGAATTCAGGGGTATGTACACCAATGATGACAAAATCCTCCTCCTGATACTTACTCCACCACTCGGTGATGTAAGGAAACGTCCGGATACAGTTGATACAGGAGTAAGTCCAAAAGTCGATCAAAACAACCTTTCCTTCGAGGTCTGATTGAGTCAGTTCATCAGAGTTGATCCATCCGGCAATACCCTCGATATCGGGCATCGTTCCAAGGATGGGAAGATCTTCAGCACGAACGATGTCTTCACTCGCCTCCCGCACGGGATTCATTTGACTCCCAAGGTAGATAGCCCCGGCAAACATTCCAATAAATAAGGCAGCAATGCCAAAGAGGATAAGGAGATTCTTCATAGATACCTATTCTATCATGTATGTGTGCCTAATTATGCTGAGAAAACTTATCCACGGGTGTATTCCTTGACACTCTAAATCAGCTGAGATAGTATTCCGCCCGCTGTCGCAAAAAAGAAATGCGACACACAGCCTGACGCATCCTGCGAAAGGCCCAACCCGACCCTTAGGGGTCAACTTCCGGAGTACAGTCCAATGAACACGCCCCACATCCAGCGCTTCGCCATCGGCCCCTTCGCCCTCCTGCTCGTCAGCGGCACGCCCGAGCAGGTCCTCGACCACGTCGAGAAGGAAGTGGCCGACAAGCGCACGCTGGTCTCCGCGGCCGTCCGCAAGGACGACAAGAAGGCCATGGTGATGTACACCAGCGAGGCCATCGACAACGAGGCCATCCCGGCGCAGCTCATGAAGTCCATCCTCGGCGGCTACGAGCGCCAGGACTGGAACTTCTTCAACCTCATCGGCTACGTGGGCTCCAAGCTCGACGTCGCCGTAGGTTCCAAGCTGCTCGCCGCATACAAGCCCGTCCAGAAGTTCGCCGGCCGTCTGGCCAAGCAGATCTTCACCAAGGACGGCTACCTGGCCGGCAGTCCCGACAACACCCGCGTCCTCATGCTCATCGGGCCCGACGGCGATCGCATCGCCTACGCCTGGAACTACGAGACCGCGGACAACGTCGTCATCGACCAGCCCTTCGATCTGATGACCCGCTACAGCGTCGTCGGCAAGAACCTGGTCGCGCTGCTCGAGGGCACCAACCAGATCGCCACCCTGCCCCGCAAGTCGATCGGCAAGCTGCTGAACGGCGAGGACAGCTCCTGGCAGAACCACGAGCTGACCGATGGCTTCGAGATCGACGACCTCTCCATCGGCACCGACAACGGCGACAACGTCTACACGCTGGTCGCGACCGGCAAGCTGGACGGCAAGAAGGTCGTGCAGGCCATCACCGCCATCTACGCCGACGGCGAGATGGAGCTGATGACCGCCGGAGAGCTGACCGAGCTCGAGGACTCCTGCGCCGACTACGGCTCCGTGGTCCGCTCCGACGACCAGTCCACCACCTTCGTCAACTACAACGGAGGCAAGGACGCCGTCACCTTCGTGCCGACGCACCTGCTGCCCCAGAAGGTCCAGCAGACCCTGCGCGCCGCCTAGGCGAACGGCTCCGCACCCGGGCCCCCTTCCGCTTCACGGCGGGAGGGTGTCCCACCCCTGTCTCACGACAGACGCGATCACACCAACGCAACGGTGTGATCTTTCTTTTTATTTGAAAACCCCGTCGAGTATGACGAGGTCGTATCCTAGAGCCAATTGATGGCCCAGAGGATGGTGATCACACCGAGGTGGCAGAGTTGATCTTGCCAGATGGTCTTGATCACGTTGTAGCGTGCCTTGAGCGCATCGATGACGATGTGCGAGAGACTGTTGACGAGCAGTCCCTCAGGCGTGATGTAGGGCTGGAGCTCAGGGATGAGCAGCAACAGGACGAAGGGGGCACTCCAGACCAGGACGTGATAGATCAGCACCTCCCAGCTCTTCCCCTTTTCACTCACCATCCAGGTGCTCTGGAAGGCGAAGTCGCCGATGAAGTGCGTGGCGAAGTACACGAGGAGTCGCATGATCGGATCGCTGAGGGACATGGGGGCCTCCTTGGGTTGCTTCTCCGTTGTCTCCTACCTCTCAGGATGAGTTCACCATAGCATTGCAAAAAAACGTGCCTAGACTTTTTGTCTAGTTTTTCGACAGTCATTTGGAAAACTTGTTGATTTAGATTTAGTCATTTTTTAAATACTGACTGGATTATGGTCAACATTTTGACTCCACAACCGACATGTGGGACCTTAAAGTATATGAAGATGGATTACCCAAAAGAACTCATACGAGGTCTGGAGGCGTATGGCTTAGATTCAAAAGAAGCCAATGTGTATTTGGCTGCGTTGGAGCTTGGGCCAACGACAGTGTTAGAGCTCTCTCGAAGGGTGAACCTCCCTCGAACAACGCTTTACCCAATTTTAGAACGCCTCTGCTTACACGGTGTGTTCCAAGTTGGGAAACGAAAAAAGACAACAGTCTATACGCCGGAAACACCAAAGCGACTCAGTGATCAGATGAGTGACCGATCAAGAGAATTAGAGAAGGCTCTTCCTTCGCTCGAGCTGCTGCAGGACACAGCTGAGGGAGGTCCGGGAGTCACATTCTATGAAGGGACTGATGGGTTTAAACGGCTTTGGAAGCAGCTCCTTGATTCTGGTGTAAAGGACTATCGTCTTATCACTTCCGGTACCGGTCTGCTGGATTACGTGAAGATCCCCTACCTTGTTGAGCGTGTGATTGCTGAGCGTCTTAAAAGAGGGATTCGGTCTAGGCAGCTCATTCCGTTAAATAGGGAGTCAAAAAGGATCGTCGAACACGATCCTGAAGAATTGCGCGAGTCTCGTTTTCTTCCAAGTGACGTCACCCTTCCAGCCACAGTGATCATCTTTGCAGATCAAGTTGCCTTCATTACGACCAGGCGCGAGAATACGATGATCCTCTTGGCGAGTGGTGATGTTGCGAAGACATACGAGACATTATTTGATCTTGTTTGGGAGAAAGCTGAGATTCCCAGTACTGTCTAAGCATCAGCTAACAAACGACACAAAACAGGTGTCGTTTTTTAGTTGTTCGGGTACACTGTAGCCACATGTCAAAGAAAGAAACATTTTTAGTTCTTGATGGAAATGCCCTGTTGCATCGGGCTTGGCACGCCATTCCTCCACTGACGACAAAGGATGGTTTGGTTGTGAACGCCGCATACGGTTTTGCCATGATTGTTGAAAAACTTCTTGAGCAGTACACACCTGACTACATGGCGGTCGCTTGGGATCTTCCGGGTGGGACGTTTCGAGATGAGATTTACAAGGACTACAAGGCAGGACGTGCTGAGAAGGAGCAGGAGCTCTATGACCAGATTCCGATTATTCAGAATCTCATGGACGCCTTCGGCATCCCATCGATTGAAGCGAAGGGCTACGAGGCAGATGACATCATTGGAACCATCGCTACCAAAGCCACTAAGAAGGGCATGAGCACGTTGATTGTGACAGGAGATCTTGATGCGCTGCAGTTGGTCGATAAAGATGTAAGCGTAGTCTTTTTTGTAAAAGGAATCAGTGAGACAAAGACCTACGACCCAGCTCTTGTTGAGGAACGTTTTGGTTTAACGACAGAGCAGATGATTGATTATAAGGCTCTGCGTGGGGATGCGAGCGACAATATTCCAGGCCTCAAGGGGGTAGGAGAAAAAACAGCCACACTCTTGTTGCAGCAGTATGGAACCGTGAAAGGGATCTTCAACGCGATTGAGGCTGGAGCAGTCGAAGAAAAGTACGCAAAGAAGTTTCGTGGGTTTGAGGATGACATTGAAACAAACAAGAAGCTTGTGTCCATCGTGCGTGATGTAAAATCTGGATTCCGATTTGATACAGCTAAACAACATGGTCCAGACTGGGAACGGGTTCTCGGTTTGTACAGAGATTTGGAGTTTCGGACGCTTCTGCGCAAGCACAAAGTACCAACGCCTGACGCACCGACACTCAAGAATCAAAAGACGTCTTCTGAAGTCTTGATCGTGAAGGATCCAAAGGAGTTGGTGAGTGCTCTTACAAAACTTGGCTCAGCAGTAGGGGTTATGCTTGTTAAGCAGCCGGCTGATTTGTTTGGCGCAACACTCTCAGCAGTCTGTGTTTCAAACAGTGATCTTGGGGTGGTGGTTCCGAATCCTAGCGTTGAGGCGCTTAAGGTGATAGGTGAACGACTGGTTCAATCTGAACGTGTTGTCGCCCACGACGCGAAATCCATCATGCATGCAAGCGGCTGGGTTCTGGGTGGAAATGTGTTTGATGTGATGATCGCTTCCTATCTTCTTCATGCCGGATCTCGTGCGCACGACCTTGCGTCCATCGCTCATACACAGCTCAATGAAACCGTTCCAGAATTGCCGTCTAGTTTTGCAAAGGAGTCGGATTATAAAAAACTCGGTCAAGCAACAGCGATACTGACACGGCTTGCAAAGAAAATGCAGAAGGCGCTTAAAGAGAATAGTCTTCTCGAAGTGTTCGATGAAATGGAAACTCCTCTTCTTCGCATTTTGTATGAAATGGAAACAGCTGGGATTCAACTTGATGTTGATAGTCTTAACACGTTTTCTAAAAAGCTCGAAAAAGAAATCAATGCGTTAACCAAGAAGATTCTTAAACTTGCCGGTGAAGAGTTTAATATCAACTCGCCCTCCCAGCTCGCCGTCATCTTGTTTGAAAAACTTTCCCTGCCGACAAAACGCATTAAGAAGACAAAGACAGGGTTCTCAACAGCAGCCAGCGAGCTTGAAAAACTTTGGGGGGAGCATGAGATCATTCCACTTATCAGTGAGTACCGTGAGCTCACCAAGCTTCAGTCAACCTACGTGGAAACACTTCCGAAACTTGTGGGGAAAGATGGGCGCATTCACACGACGTATAACCAAGCGGTTGCAGCAACAGGGCGTCTTTCTTCATCAGACCCTAACTTGCAAAACATTCCGATCAAGACCGAACTTGGTCGAGAGATTCGAAAGGCCTTTGTAGCCCCACGAGGAAGAAGGTTTGTGGCGGCGGACTACTCGCAGATCGAATTGCGCCTCGTGGCTGTGATTGCAAAAGACAAGCCCTTTATTCAAGCGTTTCAGGAAGGGGCAGATATCCATACACGTACGGCAGCAGAGGTGTGGGAGATTGATGAGGCAAGTGTCACACCGGAGCAGCGTCGTGCAGCAAAGGCGATCAACTTCGGGATCATCTACGGCATGGGGCCGCGTGCACTTTCGCAGTCAACGAATTTAACCTTTGGTGAGGCTCAGGAGTTTATCGATAAGTATTTTCAAATCCACCATGCCGTCCGTGATTATCTCGATGAAACAAAAGTGCTGGCTCACGAGCAAGAGTATGTCGAGACGTTGTTTGGACGAAGGCGCTATGTGCCTGAGGTGAACTCAGGCGTGCCAATGCTTGTGGCAGCCGCTGAGCGTATGGCAATCAATCATCCTATCCAAGGGACGGCGTCTGACCTCATGAAAAAGACCATGATCGCCGTCGATGGGTGGCTTAGGACGAGTAAGTGGCCGGCGGTCATGCTCTTACAGGTCCATGACGAGCTGATTCTTGAGTGCGATAAAGACGCTGTTGACCACGTAGCAAAGGGATTAAAGGAAATGATGGAAAGCGTGGCAAGCTTTGATGTGCCGCTTTTGGTGGAGGTGGAAGTTGGGAGAAACTGGGGGGAGATGGAATAGAAGACCGCACCCAAAAAGGTGAAGCGTGGGATGCGGCTTCTGGGGTGCGGTGCTAGGGCACGATATTGATCTTGACGACCTCGTGCCAGAATTCGTACTCGACCTCGCTATCCCTCCACTGGCGAGGAGCAGTCCGATCAAGTCTTTTAACTGCCTTGTTAGCCTTCTTACGACTGATGTGAGCTTCGACCACATAGCCGTAGGGGCGCTCATCTTCCGGGTTCTCGGGTCCACCATTGTACCAGTGAGTCCGCACAACGACGTACATTTCCATGTTGCCTCCAGGGTGAACGGTGCGAATGATTCGCTCCGCCTTCCATCCCACAAGTGGGTTGGATTGGAGACGGGAGGTCGCAATCGAGAGAACAAAGATATAGTATTTTGTTCGTTTTGTCAACGGTTTGGGAAAAAAATGGGAGCGATGGATCCGTGGAGGCAATAGACAAATCTTTATTTGATGGAGGCGATCAGGTACCATGCCCGCACTATGCTGATTTTCATCTACGGAGATGACACATTCAGGGTTCAGGAGAAAGCTGTACAGATGCGCGATGCATTTAGAGATAAGTTTGATCCAACAGGACTAAACACCGCTGAATTTTTGGATGGGAAGTTTGTTCCAGGGGATATTTTAGGTGCAGCGCGTGCACTTCCTTTTTTGGGAGAGAAACGGATGGTGATCATTAGGGATCTTGTGTCTTCTATAAAGAAAGTAGAGATGGGGGTTTGGGTGGATGGTCTTTCAAGTATTCCAGATTCAACAGTTGTTGTGTTTTGGGAAACAATCGCACCAAAGATGCTTGAGAAAAAACCGTTGTTTACAGCATTGAGAAATGTTATGGAGGTTCACGACTATGCCTACCCACAACTTCAGGGCACGCAGCTTAGCAGCTGGATTATGTCGCAGGTGCGTACGCATAAGGGTGTGATCGAAGCTGATGCTGTGCGTGCGTTGATTGAGCGTGTTGGTGCTGACTTGTGGCAAATGGATCATGAAATCAATAAGTTAGTCGCATTTGCCTCCGGTCAGAAAATTACTCGAGTCATGGTTGATGAGCTGGTGCACGCTAATTTTGAGGGGAAGATTTTTGACATGATCGACGCCATTTCGCAGAAGCGTCCCGAACGAGCACTTAAGCTTCTGAGGGAAGAGCGCTGGAGTGGGGCCAACGACCACCTTCTTCTGACAATGCTTGGAAGACAGGTAAGAATTCTTTTGGGGGCACGGGCATTGCTTGATGTTGATTCTCAAGTAAGCAAACAGGAAGTAGCAGATGCTTTGAAGATTCATCCATTTGTTGCACAAAAAGCGCTTGCACAAGCACGGGGGTTTTCACTCTCAGCGTTAAAAAATGTCCATGAGCATCTCTTCCGATTTGATAAAGAGATTAAAAGTAGTCAGATTGACGCTGACCTCGCCGTTGATCTGACGACGGTAAAGCTGATGCAGAAATAAGAAGAGGGGCACCACGAAGGATGCCCCGAAAAAAAAGTTGATGGGAGGAGGTCCATTGGCACCGTGCATTGACCAAAGGAAATAGATCCTGGCCGAGGCTGTTACGGCTTTCGCCGACGCACCTAGATCGACGCTGCCAGTTGATAGCAGCTAGGGTTCCACGCGAGAGTAAATTCGCCTCGATCGACCTGGTATGCGTACCAAGCCAAACCCTTCTTTATTTTGATACCGGACTCTGGACACGATATCCCGAGCCGCCGGACTCCTCTT
>PFWU01000030.1:47225-70763 GCA_002791295.1 Candidatus Uhrbacteria bacterium CG_4_9_14_3_um_filter_50_9 | reverse complement strand
AGCAAGTTGACTGCGAGAATTTTCCATTTTGCACCATCGAGCCAAACGTTGGTGTGGTTGAGGTACCGGACGCGCGGATCCAATCACTCTCCACTATCTCTGGTTCACAAAAATTGATTGGAGCGGCGATTGAGTTTGTGGACATTGCAGGTCTTGTGAAAGGCGCGCATAAGGGAGAGGGACTTGGAAATAAGTTTCTCGCAAATATTCGAGAGGTAGACATGATTGTGCATGTGGTTCGCTCGTTTGAAAATGCAGATGTTCATCACGTAGATGGGTCTGTGGACCCGGCACGGGACGTGGAGATTGTTGAGATTGAGCTTGCGATGGCAGATATGGCAAGCGTGGAAAAGCGTCTTGAAGCGACAAGATCAAAAATGAAGTCTGGGTCTTCAAAAGATTTAGAGCTTGAATTGAGCGCACTTGAAAAACTCTATGCCGCTGTCTCAGACGGCAGAATGGCAAATACGGCGGAGCTTACCGAGGATGAAGAAAAGCAGGTAGTTGACCTGAGTTTGCTCACACGCAAGCCAATCCTGTATGTGGTGAATGTGGATGAGGATCAAGCGAACGCTCAGGACTGGATGAGCCCTCTTGGCCCAAAAAGACTCGCCATGCCAATCAGTGTAAAGGTGGAGTCTGAAATCATGGAAATGGGTTCTGAAGAGCAGGAGATGTTTCTGACAGAGCTTGGACTTGCTTCGTCAGGACTCGATCGGTTGATCACGAAATGTTATGAGCTCTTAGATCTCATCACCTACTTCACTTCTGGTGAAAAAGAAACCCGCGCCTGGACGATTGAGCGTGGAACAAAGGCTCCTCAGGCAGCGGGAAAGATTCACACAGATTTTGAAAAAGGATTCATACGCGCTGAGGTCATCAGCTACGAAGATTACGTCGCAGGAAACGGGGAAGCGGGCGCACGAGATATTGGGAAGCTGCGTGTGGAAGGGAAGGAATACGTGATGCAAGATGGGGACGTGTGTCACTTCAGGGTGAGCACGTAAGCACAACGATGTCCCGAGCGACGAGCTGACCGGAACGGGCGTAAAGGAATTGATTCTTGAGTTGATACCCCTTAGCTGAAACAATTTTATTGAGTGGAAGACGGTGCCAGGCGCCGTCTTTTTGTTTGAGAGCAGGGAAGGCGATTACTGCGACACCGTCAGATTTTAAAAGAGGCTTAAGTCCAGCAAGAGATTCCTCATAGAGAGGAAGCATCTTTTTTTCAAACATCGTTGCGTCGTGGGTGTCTACAGGGCTTGTTCGCTGTGGGCCGAGATAGACTTCCGTCACCACCATGTCGACGTGGTTTTGATAGTGGGTTGAAAGTTCGGCAGCTGGTGAAGTGAATAACTGGAGGTCGTGTGCATGAAGATCAAATCGTTTCATGAGCCAAGCCATATTCGTCTGTGTGTCCGAGACGGCTTTTTCTGAGATGTCGCTTCCAATTAATGTCGCTGCCCCCATAAGAGCCCCTTCCATAAGGACGGTTCCAGATCCACAGAATGGATCGAGAATACTTGCACCGTTTGGATCAATACCAGAAAGATTAATCATCATCCGCGCAAGCTTCGGTGGAAGCATGCCTGAGCGTTTGTCTCGTGCTGGACGTCCGTAGTCTCGATCAGACCATGCTTTAAAATCCTGAACAGCCTCGGTCTGTCCGATTAAAATAGAGTTGTTTTGAACAAGCAGAACATATTCTCCACCAGAAGAAAGAAGTCCATTTGTTTCAACGATGGCCGAAGAAAGGCGGGGTTCCTTGCCGGTGACATAGCGAACTGGTCGCCCCATTTCTTTGAGGAGTTTCTTAATTTCACCTCCAAGCGAGTCGCTTGCCTGTTCGATTTCGCGTGTTGCTGATCCTGCCCCAAGGTCGTACACGCTCAGTCCATAGCTAATCTTATTTTTCCCCATGGCCGCACTTGCAGAGGCAGCAATCAGCTCAGCGGCTCCCCGCTCATCGTATTCGGTGAGTTCTCCAATAATATGACCCACTTTTACAACACCAGCGAGTCGATCCTGGAGCCTCCCCAGGTTTTTTTCTTCAGAATCGATTAAAAGAACCGATTCTGACTCGTTTACAATTCGAAAGTCGCCTAAAACGGCTTGAATCTCTGCTTTTGAGAGGTCTGGCTGTGCACCAAGGATGAAATAAATCATAAGTTTGTAGTGATTGTGCTAAATCTTGACCATTTTAGCAAAAATCGCTAGGATGCGGACACTTATTCTTAATCTGTCCGCGATCTTATTTCTCAGAGAAATGAGGTTGTCTCGCCCTGTGGCGGGACCAGATCTATATTATGCAACAGTACGAATTGCTCTCTATCGTACCAACGCAGTTCACCGACGAAGAAGTGGGTGACATCGGAAAGAAGATTTCCGCGTTGGTCGAGAAGGTTGGTGGGAAGGTCGTTTCCACGACCAACCTTGGTAAGATCCGCATGGCCTACACAATCAAAAAGGTTCGTCATGGATCTTATGTGCTCACTTATTTTGATGCTGATGGTGAAGTCATCGCAGAACTTGATCGTCAACTTCGTCTCACAGATGAAGTCCTTCGTCACACAATCCTTGACCGACCAGCGGATGCAGATCCAACGACGTTTGAGCTGACATCCTACGTTGCTCCACTTACGGAAGAGGCAAAGAAGACTCCGCACAAGAAGCCACGTGCAGAACAAACGTCCAAGGCTGCTCCAGCCGAAATTGCCCCTCCAACTCCATCCAGTACATCCACCGACGAGTTGAAGATGAGTATGGAAGAGTTGGACCAGAAGCTCGATCAAATTCTCGAAGGAGATATTGCTGAGAACATCTAAACACAACAGGTATGTACTCACTCAACCGCGCCACGATCATTGGAAATCTCACTCAGGACCCAGAGGTACGTCAACTTCCTTCAGGTCAGTCTGTGTGTAACTTTACGGTCGCAACTAACCGTTACTGGACCAGTACAGACGGTCAGAAGCAGGAAGCGACAGAGTTTCATAGCGTTGTTGCCTGGAGGAAGCTTGCAGAAATTTGCGCACAGTACCTAGGCAAGGGACGCAAGGTCTATATCGATGGATACTTGCAAACACGTAGCTGGGATGGTCAGGACAGTGTCAAACGTTCCCGCACAGAGATTGTGGCAGAGAATATGATTATTCTCGACAAAGGACCTGGCGGAAACCGACCATCTTCTGGTGGGGCCTTTGCGCCACCACAGCCTCCAATGTCTGATCCAGGCGTCGGAGCAGATGATGAGATCAGGGTTGAGGACATTCCGTTTTAAACATTATGGCTAAAACACAACCAACTCACGGAACAAAGAAACGACAGTGTTACTTCTGCTATAGCAATGCTTCGCACATTGACTATAAGGATGTCAGCACGCTTCGCCGTTATCTTTCTTCCTTCGCAAAGATTGTGCCACGCAAGCGCTCAGGTGTATGCATGGCTCATCAACGAAAGCTTTCAAGCGCAATCAAACGCGCTCGCATCATGGCCCTCATTCCATTCGTTCAGAAATAAATGCTCTCGAAAGAAGATCTCACAAGACGTCTTGCCATGTGGCAGGATGTTGAAGAGCGAATCCACGCGTTTTTTCAAGCGCGTGGTTTTGTTTCTGTACGCACTCCCATTATTGTGAAGTCTCCTGGCATGGAACCAAACCTCGACCCTCTTGAGGTGATGGTGAATGGGGAGCCACATGCCCTTATCACAAGCCCTGAGTATGCCATGAAGAAAATGCTCGGGAGTGGGATGGAAAAAATCTACACCATCACACCTGTGTTTCGAGATCATGAGGGTGGACCGCACAATATCCCTGAGTTCACGATGCTCGAGTGGTATGCCCCCGGTACTTATGAGGATTTAATGGACGAAACAGAAGCGTTGTTGAAGACCGTGCTTGAGGATGAGCGTGCCTGGAATCGATTGACGTTTGAAGAGGCAAAGGTTGATGAACATGGCGACCCACAGACAGATGAACCACGCCTTTTTGTGACAAAGTACCCAAAGGATCAGGCGGCGCTTGCGAGAATTTCAGACGATGGATCGTACGCTGAGCGATTTGAGGCGTTTGCTCAGGGTCTGGAGCTTTGCAACGGGTTTTGCGAACTCACGAATGCGGACGAGCAGCGTCAACGGTTCGTGCAGGAACAAGACGATCGCAAGACGCAGGGGAAAACCGTTTTTCCGATCGATAGAGAACTATTGGAAGCACTCAAACAGATTAAACATTCAGTGTATGGAAACGCACTTGGTCTTGACCGGCTTGTGATGCTCAAGTACGGTGTGGGCGACATTCACGACATTCAATTATTTTGATCTATGCCAAGTCCAAACGATATTAAGAAAGGAACGATTATTAACAAAGGTGGAGATCTTTGGTTGATCGTCGATTTTCAACGTGTGAGTCCAGGAAAGGGAGGTTCTTTTGTTCGTACAAAGATGAAGAACCTAAAGACTGGAAAGGTGAATGAGGAAAATATGAAAGCCTCTGAGACCCTGACGTTCGAGGATGTGAATTACAAAAAAATGCAGTTTCTCTTCAGTGATGGTCATCTTTTTACCTTTATGGATAACCAGAATTATGAACAGGTTGCGATTGGTGCAGATGAGATTGAAAGCGCTATTCCTTATTTGAAAGAGGGCCTCGAAGTAAAAGTCGCCATGCATAATGGAGCCGCCATGACGATTGAGCTTCCACAAAAAATTCAGTACTCCGTGGTTTACACTGAGCCAGCTGTGAAAGGGGACACCGCTTCTGGAAACGTGCTCAAGGATGCCGAGTTGGACAATGGGTTGAAAGTGCGTGTGCCTTCATTTATCAATCAAGGCGATGAAATTCTGATTAATACGGATTCGGGTGATTACACGGAGCGAGTGAGTAAATAACAGGAAACCGGCCTCAGGAGAAAGTTTTAGGGATTAGGTTTTAGGTTGTTGAAAAGAATTACCACTTTTTCCCATATGGGAAAAAGTGGTTTTAGGTTACTAGAAGTGTTTTATTGAAAAACCTCCTTAGGTAAGGAGGTTCGCTATTACGGTCGGCGCAGGGGGACGAACAGGCGTGGGTTCATTCGAGCTAGTTGCTCTCGTTGCGGGAGAACCGTAAAGGTGTTCCTGACCGGTGATGGCTTGCTAGGCGGATAGAGCTTTTGAGCTTGTGCACGCTTAGCGCGGATGATCTTGACCTGTTCACGTCTGAGGCGCACCTCATCTAAGTGCTGTTGACGCTGGGCTTCCTTCTCGGCACGAACGTGTTCCAGGTAGTGGTCAAACGCTTCGAACGCCCACTTCCCGACGCGTTCAAGAAGTGAAAAGCGTTCGATGTAGGGCTGCCTAGGCCGACCCACACGGATTCTGACTCCCTGTACATCGTGTGGCTCGAATCGCTTCCATCGATGGATGATGTCCTTGATGGCGTGAGCGACACGACGTGCGATGTAGGAGAGATCATCCCAGTGACTCGCTGCAACCTCGAGGTAGATGCGAACGCCTCTGCTCGGGTTCTTGAGGGCAGCGAGGACGAACTCGCGCATCTTCCGGCGAATGCCCTGCTTGAGGGTCAGCTGGAACTCGAAGTCTGGCTGCCCGGTGAATGGCGGAGCGGGGATCCTCAGATCCACACGTTCCTCGATGTTGTCAGGATTTCCTCTGGTCAAGGAATTGGGAATGCCAAGTCTGAGCAGTTCCTCACTCAAGTGTTGTTCGAGTTCGATGCCAGCCTGTCTGCTTCCACGCTTGTCCACGTATGAACCTCCTCTGGGAACACGATTAAGGATAGATGCTTTTTTGTGGATTCGCAAATAGAAAATAGGGTGTGTGCCCTATTTTTCTGGTAACTCGCCCGCTTCAATGGCTTTTTGAATGTTTGTGCGAATCGTTTTCATGAGCTTGGGATTTTCTTTAAGATAGACCTTTGCGCTTTCTCGTCCTAGTCCAAGTTTTTCTTCCCCAAAGTAGTAATTATTTCCACTTTTTCCAACCACTCCATACGGGACACCAAGTTCGAGCAAATCACCAGCGATGGAAATTCCTTCGTTGTACATGATGTCAAATTCACAGGTTCGAAATGGAGGGGCCACCTTGTTTTTAACAATTTTTACCTTCGTTCTGTTCCCAATGATTTTTTCGCCTTGTTTAATCTGTGCACTTCGACGGATCTCAATTCTGACGGAGGCATAGAATTTGAGTGCGTTCCCCCCCGTCGTTGTTTCTGGATTTCCAAACATCACACCAATCTTCATACGGATTTGGTTGATGAAAATAACTGTTGTGTTGGACTTACTGACAATTCCAGCGAGTTTGCGAAGCGCCTGGCTCATGAGTCGTGCCTGAAGACCCATATGTGAGTCTCCCATATCCCCTTCGATTTCTGCCTTTGGGGTGAGCGCTGCCACAGAATCGATGACGATTACATCCACAGCACTTGAGCGCACAAGGGTTTCAACGATTTCAAGCGCTTGTTCCCCGGTGTCTGGCTGTGAGATAAAAAGTTCATCGATGTTTACGCCAATCTTTTGTGCGTATTCTGGATCAAGTGCGTGCTCTGCGTCGACATAAGCAGCGAGTCCACCTGTCTTCTGTACTTCAGCGACAATGTGCTGAGCCAAGGTGGTCTTACCAGAAGATTCTGGTCCGTAGATTTCAATGATACGTCCCTGTGGTACACCCCCGATCCCAAGGGCAAGATCGAGCGACAAGCAGCCTGTCGAGATCGCATCAAGTTCCAGGGTTTTAGCCTCTCCAAGACGCATGATGGCTCCTTCGCCAAAGCGTTGTTTAATTTGTGAAATGGCATCTAATGCGGCCTTTGAGCGTGCATCAGTGTCAACCTCCTTTGATACTTGTTTTGCCATATGCATGGGTTAATTTCGGGATCAGCTTAACAGAGTGGGTTAAAGAATCAACTAGAATTTATCCAGGATTGCCCAGGGAGAATCACTCTCCGGAAGCGTCTCTTCTTTTACGACTTTCCAGGGCGTAAACATTCCGATGGGTTTACCATGTTTCATGATGAGATACTTCTTTTTTCCGCTCGCATTAATGATGCTTGCGAAATTGCGCAAGAAATCACGAACGGAGATTGGTTCAATGGACATACGTGGGGAGGGTTACGTCTTTTTCTAAGATGCCAGTATGTCAGACAGATGTCAAATAATTGTCTGACAAATTGTGGATAAGCATGAACAAAGGAGGTGTCTGTGCTAGAATCAGCAAGTAATAATGACGGACTAATTACCCGTATGAGAAGAGAAGATCAAGAACAGCGAGAGCAACAAAAAATAGAAGCCTATACAACGGCTCCTGCAGGAGAATCGCTCATAGACGTGAAGGCCGCACAGAAGCATTGGTCTAAGGAGATGGCCTCTAATCCTGAGTTCGTAAGGCAGGTGGAAGAGCGTGCCAAATTTAACGAACGACTTGATGCAGTTATCGCTGGACTTAAGAGACCGGATATTTCTCTGCAGCAAGCCGTGGCGGAGGGAGAGCTTACAGAAGAACAGGTGGCAAATCTTTACGATTCTTTGAACATCTTGCTTGCACCAGGGTCTGAGTATCAACGCATTTTGCTGTACCTTCCATTTGAGTTTCTTCCTGGAAAAGGTTGGAAGCCAAAATCAAGTGATCTTAAGCGTGAGATGGAGACATTTAAGCAGCAGTACATGACCGCATGGAGGGGGCTTCTGACAAGCCATGATGTTCGATCAAATTTTGTTGATGGGGATGTGACTGATTTTACCTTTTTAGCTGAGGGAGATCCGGACCCACGTGTCGTAAAGGCCGCTCATTTAATTCCAAAACTTGTAGAAAAGGGTTTGCTGAGCCTAGAAGAAGTTTTTGTTCTCATTGAAGAAAGCACTGATCAGGTTTTGCAAAAGAGTATTGTGGACACCCTTCCTGTGCTGCAGGATATGGGATTGATTCATCCAGGTTGGATTGATCGGATGGAGCGTTCTTACAGCCCTTTGTTGTTTGAACAAGTTAAGGTTCTTCAAAAGTTGGCTGGGGAGGAAAAGCCAGAGATTGAGCAAGTGGGGGTTGTATCCTTTGAATCAATCACCACCCAACTCGAAGCAGATTTAGAGGAAGTAGATCGTCGGGACCATGGAGAGGTAACCGCTAATAGAGAAAAATGGATTCGTCGGGAAGAGAAAAGGAGTGTCATTGAAAAAACTGGTAGAGCGATTGCGTCAGGGTTAGAGAGTGATCGAATGGATAGAACAGAAGCGATGCAGTTTTTTTCTGAGGAGGTGGATCAATCAGCACAAGAGGCGTTTCTTGATGGTTTGCGTCAGGCGATTGAGATGAGGGCGAAACAAGACCCTGATGCTGCCAAACGTCTTTATTCAGAATATCAAGAAGTCATTGAAACCCATTGGTTGGCAGATGGTGATCGCTTACGGGATGCGTTTTCAAAGTTATTTTTTCATCTTCAGGGTTTAGGTGTCATCACAGAGGCTGATCTAAAACGACTTGGTCTGAAGCGACCTGCTCTTGCTGGACCATTTTCAGAAAATGCCAAAAACATGCAAGAGGAAATTGCTGAGGTGGTTCGATCTCTTGAGGTGATGGAGCGAGATCCTGTTTTGAAAGAACGAGTGTATCCCGTTGTTCTTGTTCTAGGTTCGAGAATTAAGGGATATGGACTACAGAATTCAGATGTAGATATCGCTGTCTTTATTAAGCCGGGGGTAGATATAGAAGATACGCAAGCGATGCGCAAGAAGTTTAAAGAGGTTTTTAGTCACAAGCTTATTGAGGGAGAAGTGATTGAATATTGGCTTGAAGAAGATGGCGACTCACTACTCATTAGGAATTTTGATAATCAGGATGTGAAGGTTGGTTTTAGTGTTGAGATAGCTTTTCTTTTTAGCTCCATGTGGGAGGGAGATCCACAAATGGTGAAGCAATTACGTGAGAAAATTCTTGGTCCTTATTTCGAAGACAATGGGCGCATGTTTAGAGACATGGATGCTAGGCGTCTAGAACTTGAGGATGTTGAACGCAACCTCTTGCAATATCGATTGATGCATACTGGATATGCCAGATATATGCCTCCATTTGGTGGACTGGATACACAACACGCAGCTTCTCTAGATGGTCAGAGTGCGTTCTGGGATTCAGGGTATCGACAAACGGCAACACAGTTGTTTGCGCGCAATGTTTTCCTCCCGAAGATTGAAAAATAAGATTGTGCAATTAGAAAGACCGAGCGTTGATGCTCGGTCTTTGCGTTTCGTGTCTCAGCGCAGCAGCTTGTCGAGCTCGGTTGGGCCGAGAGAGAGCATGCGCACGGGGACTCCCAGCTTTGCGTTCAGGACACCGGCGACCAAGTCGAAGAGTTGGTCAGGGGTGGCGTCCTTTGCGATGGGGTAGGTGGTGATCTCTGGGACACACCGGAAGAGTGCCTGACACAGAGCTCGTGTGTGTGCGAGTTGTGCCTCATCTTCACCATGCCTGACAACGAGGTCGCCGGTCATGGTGAAGAGGTCTCCGTCTTCAGTCTCGTGGGTGTAGCTGTCGCACACGTGCCACTCACCGTTCCCGCTGATCTGGTCGAACCAGGTGATGGCCAAGCCGTCGTACTCGCTGGGTCCACCGCTTGCTTCGATGGCGTAGCGCATGAGCACCAGGTCGAGTGGTCCGACGCGGACCCGGCCTTGCCAGCGGTTCTCGTCCTTGTGCGAGCCTGGAAGCAGGTCCTCGCTCATGGATGGGTCTGCGGTGGGCATGGGGCCGGCACCGTGGCGGATCTCATACCCGCGATGTACCGCGAGGTTTTTGATTTCACCATCGTAGCCAGCGTCGCGGAGCATTGCCTTGGTGAATCGTGGCAGCGTCCGGATGGCACTCGTGTGAGGCTCGAAGCCCTGGTATCGATCCGTGAGGATTCCGTGGGAGGTTTCGATCACGACGACGCCGTTTCTCCCGAGAATCACTGTCTCAAAATAGTCAGGATCCACCAGGTGTACGACTTCGCCGCATTTCCTGAACTGGTCCACAACGAAGTCGAGAAAGTCGTCACTGGACAGATCCCTGATGTCTTGCTCTGCCGTCTCGCGATCTTCAGGGAGGAAGTCACCTTCGATGATCGAGGCAAGGTCAGCCTGGATCTTTGCACGTACGGCAGCGAGTCGGTTGCGCAGATCTCCTCGGGGGAGATCTCCCATGAAGAGGGAAAGTTCGGGGTACCGCTGATTGTAGCGGTAGGCCTCTCCCACGCCGGTTCCAATGGTTCCCCGTGGGTTGTCCTTGCGCGCGAGTTCCTTCAAGTGAGAACTGATGCCGTGGAAGGGTGTCGTGCACAAGGTGTCACGTTCGACCGTCAGAAGGTCAAAGGGGTTCATGACTCCATGCTGCTCAGTGAGATCTTGCGCCTCCAGGAGAAGACGGATCGGACAAGCTACGATGCCGGACCCGATGTGAGTACGGATTCCCTCGAGGGTTCCACATCCCCACTGGTTGAAGTTGAACCTCTCTCCTCGGGAGGTAGAGACACCATGAGATCCCTGAGCACCACCCTTCTTGATGACGGTGTGTGCTTTCATGATCGTCGCAACGCGATGGACCACACCGCCCTTGCCACCGTCTCCGGGGCCAAGGTCGGTGACGATGATGGCTTGCTTTCGGGGCATGGCCATTCCTGTGATGGGTGTTGATGGATACTTACCACGAGATCACCGCTCATGTGAGCGATGGGCTCATGGAAAGGGTGAACCGCGTACGGTTCACCTCGTTAGGTGTTGGGATTGGTTGGCCTAGAGCTGCCAGGCCACCTCTCCCTCTTCTTCGTCCTCGTCCGCTCCGGTCTGCCCCTGGATCTCGGCGAGTTCCTCGTCGGAGATCGGCCAGAGGTCTTCCTTGTTGCGGAAGTAGGAGCCGGCGGGCGGGAGCTTGCCGAAGTTCTCGGCTTCCATCTGGGCACCGATCGGGATGTGCGAGACCGCCTTGACGATCTGAGCGGCCAGTCGGCGGTTTGCGCCGTGTGAGACGAGCCAGTCTTCGGCCGTGGAGAGGCTGAGCACTCCCTCGGTCAGGCCGATGATGACGGCCTTGACCAGGTGCAGGGAATTGCAGCCGTCGGGGAGCGCGATGTAGTGCGAGGGACCGTACAGACGGCTCCACTGACGAGCCACGTCTTCGCTGGTGAGCCCATGGCGATAGTCGGACCATCCCGTCACATGCAGGAAGAAGGCGTGCTTGTGCCCTTGCAGGTGCTGAACCGTCGTGGCGAGGTCTGGAACCGAGCTGGCTGTCATCTGGTGGCCGTTGCCGGTCACCGCATTGAAGACGTCGTCTCCGAACAGGCGCGTGAGCCAGGACGCATCGATACGTTCCACCACGGGCTCGTCCGAGACCGTGAAGTGGTAGCCCCTGAGGCCGTAGGCATTCAGTCGGGCGTTCCCGAGGAATGCGGCAGCGAAGATGCCGAACTGAGGATCTTCCTTGCCGTTCCCACAGCCGTTCTTGCTGGGGATCATCATGGTGAGCTGTTCGGCGATCTTTCCAGCCATCTCGAACTGTGACCGCAGGAGCGGCTGGATGGGCTGGATGTCGCTGTATCCACAATCGTGAATATCATCGACATCTCCGAACGTTGCGTTCGCGATCTGGACGTCGTAGCTGGAGAGTACTGGGGACTCCCCCTCGGTGTACATGTCGTAGGACAGGGGGAGCCTGTCGAACGCGATCTGGACGTTGTTCTGCATCGAACCGGTCGTGTCGAGGAGTGTCTCCTCGGTGATCGGCATGCCGATGGTGAGCTGCCAGAGACCCAGTTCCTCGATCCAGTCGAAGCGGGGCCGCGAGGGGCGCACTGGTCCGAGGTGGGAGAGCCCCTTGGGGTCGACGAGGGGGTTGATCTCCTTCTTGGTGCGGTAGGTGCGTTCTGCTTGTGCAGTGACACTCTGGGTTCCACCGGCGGTGGCCCTTTGGCGAGTGCTGTTGAACACCTGTCTCGACATTCTGTCCTTGCCCATCTTGAGCTCCTGCGTTCTGTGCAGCTAGGCTGCGTTGGTGAGAGGGAAGGTCGTCCAGGGGTGGAAGCGACCCGGGGTCCAGATACTGGTCACGACGCCGTAGAAGGCTTCATGAGCAGCACTGGCGCTTTGGAACCTGCCTCCAGCAAGCTGGCGCAGGATCTCCACGTAGGGTTCGAAGTCTTCTTCGTTCCCTTCGAGGGGGATGGTGCGGCTCATCGGATCACCACCAAGGGCGATGATGGTTGCTCGTGCGAGCCCCATGATCTCCGAGCGTTGTGCATCTCTCGAGACACCGCCTGTATAGGAAGTGGCACTCGACCAATCGAAGAGGATGGGAATGTGCCCGTTCGGATGGACAATCACCTTGGTGATGTCCAGTGTCCCGATGCCGATGTTCGATTCGTGGACGAATGCGAGAATCTTGAGCGTCTTGCCCAGGATCCAGGCACTGGTCTTGGTGTCGATCCGCTCGCGGTCCACGAACGGGATGTTGCGGAGCGGCGAGAGTTCGTGCATCTCATCAGCGCAGTCGAACGCAAGGATGTTGATCCGGCGCCGGCCCTGCTGCTCCGAGACGAAGCTTGCAACGAGCTCAGGGAAACCGAGCTGGTAGTTGAGCATCTCCTTGGGGTCGGTTTTGACCCGAGCGTACTCTTCCTCAACCCTCAGAGCCTCGGCCCTGAGTTGCCTCAGGTAGTACGCAGCGCGGTCGAGGTTGCCGCTGAAGCGGCGATGCGAGGCGATCTGGAGCAGGCACTGGCGTCCGGTTGGGATCTGCACACATTGGTACAGATCATACTGGGGCGTGAAGCCCACACCCTTGTGCTCGCCCCGGGTAGGGTCGAAGAACACTTCATAGGGACCTTCCGGCCCCTCGACTGTGAAACTCTGTCTTTCTCCCATGGGTTTCTCCATTGGAGGTGGGTTGTAGGGAACTCCATACTCCGCACGTTTTTAAAAAATGCAGAATATAGCGAAGAAAATTACAATAAAAGAGAGGTTTTGTCAACCCAATTCATCGAGATACACACGAAGTATCAAAAAACAGCCCTCACGGCTGCTTTAATTGGCTAAACTGATTGATCTATCTTGTTCAAGAACGACATGGCGATGTTCAACGGCTGGGCGGGAATAACGCTTGGTACTTTCAATGGTAATCACGTTCACGCCCCGCTCGAGGGCCACCTGTGTTTCAAAAAAACCATTTGTGGAAAGCAGGACGGTCTCGCCGTTAATGAGGACCTGTGATCCTTCTTCTGCATGTCCTGTCACGGTGATAAGTGCGTGGTCAGTGAGAACTCCATCATTTGGTTCGTAGACGAGGAGATCAGGTGGCGCTGCAATGGCTTTGAGTTGCACACCGACATACCCAAGGACGGCAAAGGAAATAAGAAGGAGCGTGCCGACTTTGACGAATTTGCTCGCTACCAGGAATTGAAGCGCTCGTGTCCTGCGTCTTGGAAGGCGTGCAGAGCTCACAAAATCACAGGTTCCCCTCTCCTCTTCAAATTGATTCAGAAAATAGCTGACATCCCCCCCAAGGATCTTCACGTAGGTTTTTAGATAGTTGCGGGCGTAGATTGGGGCGGGGAGTTGGTCGTAAGCGCCTTCCTCGAATGCTTTGATGAACGCTTTTCTAATCTTTGATTTCTGTTCCATTTCAGAAAGCGTGAAGTTGGCCTCTCGGCGCATGGCCTTGAGCTTCTCTCCCAGTGTCTGGGCTTGGTCAAATTTCCTAATAACGAATGTCATGCGCGGCTATCTTAGTTCTCTTTGTCCTCTTTATCAACCCAACGGTCATCAATGGCGTCTTCCCAGTCACCTACCTCCTCCTCCGCTTCTTCTTCTTCTTCTTCTACCTCATCACCACCAATCATTTCTTCCTCCTCTTCGTCTTGTTCCCACTCTTCATCCTCGAGCTCCTCTTCTTTGAATCGATCCTCTTCTCCATAAGCTTCGTTGTAATCGTCCTGAGCTGTTGGCATGCCATCTTTTACGTTGTCGCCTGGTGGCCACGTGTCGATCAGGACTTCACGTGGTTTCGCTCCGTCACCTTCTCCGATGACTCCAGCTTGTTCGAGATCATCCATGATGCGTGCAGCGCGTGCATAGCCCACACGTAGTCGGCGCTGAAGATAGGAGGTGGAGGCCTTTCCAGCAGAGAGGACGGTTTGAACGGCTTCGTCAAACATGTCGTCATGCTCTTCATCATCAAACACTGTCCCCGCCTTGGTAATTTCCGTGACGGCCATGTTGTAGTCTGGGGTGCCCTTACGTCTGAGGAATTTAACAACATCTTCTATCTCTTCTGTTGAAATGTATGCGCCTTGGATGCGTTTTGGCTTGGCGACTTCTGCGGAGGTAAACAGCATGTCTCCGCGACCCAGAAGTTTTTCTGCCCCAGACTGGTCCAAGATGGTACGTGAGTCTGTTTGTGAGGCGACGGCACAGGCAATGCGTCCAGGAATATTCGCTTTAATTGTTCCGGTGATGACGTCCACGCTTGGCCGCTGGGTGGCAAGCACAAGATGAATTCCAACCGCACGTGCCATTTGTGCAATGCGGACAATCGTTGCTTCCACATCACGTCCGGCAGTCGACATCAGGTCTGCAAGCTCATCGATCACCACAACGATTTTTGGCATGCGTTCTTCAGCCCGCTCGTTGTACTGGGTAATGTTTCTTGCTCCGAATTTCGAGAGGATATCAAGTCGACGATCCATTTCTCGTGTGGTCCATTTGAGGGCGTTGACCGTGTCATCAACCGTTGTAATCGGTGGAACGAGTAGGTGAGGGATGCCGTTATAGATGGTGAGTTCAACGCGTTTTGGATCGACGAGGATGAGTTTCAAATCATCCGGACCATTTTGATAGAGCCACGAGACGATCATGGTGTTCAGACAGACGGATTTACCAGAGCCAGTTGCACCAGCGACGAGCAGATGGGGCATGTTCTCAAGTGCGATCACATGGACACTGCCAGAAACGTCCTTTCCAAGTGGAACAGAAAGAGATGATTCACGATCATGATACTGTTTTGTCTCCATGCAATCACGAAGTGTCACTGTTGCCACTTTTGTGTTTGGCACCTCAATTCCAATCAAGGATTTTCCTGGGATTGGGGCTTCCATGCGAATTGGGTGCGCCGCAAGCGCAAGAGCAAGATCGTTTTGCAGGCTGACAATGCGACTAACTTTAACGCCTTGGGATGGACGCAGGGTGTACTGTGTTACGGTTGGACCCACAGAGGTCTTTCCCATCTCGACATGCATGCCAAATTCTTCGAACGTCTGCTCAATAACAGACTTGTTGTGCTCAATGTCTCCTGACTGTGCTTTTGAGGACGAGCGTTCGAGAAGCTTGAGTGGAATGGTGACTTGTCGATGTGTGCGTGTAGTAATGGCTTCCTCTGGGGCAGCATCAACCGCCACAGGGGCTGGTCGGAAGGCTTTCTTTGTTTCTTCTTCATCCATTTCTTCAAACACTTCTTCCTCTTCTGTATCTTCTTCCACTTCCTCCTCAAGATCTTCTTCGATCTCGTCTTCGTCCCAATCCTCCTCTTCGCTTTTTTGAGTTTGTTCTCGATGGAGCTTGGCACCAAACCAACCGGTTAAATGATTGTGGACACCGACTACGGAGCGGAGGGAGGTGTTAAAAGCGAGCATGACTGAAACAAGCAAAAGGGCACCAGTCATCACAACCGCCCCCCAGTAACCCAGAAAGGCTGGAAGGAGCATGCCAAGAAATTGACCGAGGTAACCACCTGCCATTCCTAGGTTTTCAACAATGGGTTCTGGTCGGTTGAAAAGGAACAGGTTTAAGAGGGCATTGAATGAAAGAAAAAAGAAAAAGAGCCCAACATAATTCCAGGCGCTAAAGGTGCCTCGTTCCGGATAGGCAAGGGTGGCTCCGATCAAGATCACAACAACGGGAACCAAGAAGCGGTCGAGACCAAAGAAGTTCAGAAGGAGGTTGTTCACCCAAACCCCCAGGCTTCCAGCAATCCCAAAGAAGGAAAGGAAGATCAGAGATGCTAAGGCAAAAAGAAGAACGACAAGAATACCGCGCTTGGTTTCAGGATTCATTTCAAAGCTAATAATCTCCTCTTCACGACGGGACTTTTTTTTGTGAGAACGTTTCTTTTTTCGTGCCATAGATTTTGTGGCCCTATTTTAGCACGGCTGTGAGCGTTGACGAAGTGGAAATTGATCGAGAATTACCGAAGGAACCCTGCGTGAGGGGTTCTGACATCTCGGGTTCAATTGGTTGACAATAATGCGAAATCATGCTATCTTTCGTCGTTCATTTCCATTCAAAACCTCGCTATTCACGTTTCTGGAGAGAGTCGTGAATAAAAGAAAAACACCTCTATTTGTAGATATTCGGTTCTTAACCTTCATCTCTCCAAATACAGGTTTTTTGTTTCCGAATGATTCGGGACTCCACATAAGTAGATGTAAATGACATATTTGTAGCGATCGCTACAAATATGTCACGTCTGTTTATGTGGAGGATCCTGAATCTTGAGTCCATGCATGGTGCATGGGTTTGAATAACATCAACAGACCCGAAATGGAGGTGACATGTCGTACGCTCGCATGGAGCACGACCAGATTCCAGAGTTCGAACTCAGGGATCTCAACTGGAACGAACTCCAGGGAGTCCAGGACTTCGTGGACTACTGGGGTCTCGACCAGGAAGACTGGATGGTGCTCTATCGCATGATGGAGTCGCCCGAGCGCTTCGTCGATGGCTACTTCTGGGGGAGTGAGCAGCCTCGCTGGGGTTCGCTCTCGCCGATCGACATGGTACGCGTCGCCGCCGAGCTTGCGCTGGAGATCCAGGACGCCGACCAGGCGGAAGAGGACAACATCGACGATCGCGGGCCCGAGGACTTCGGCTTCGAGGACATGGGTGCTCGTCCATTCCAGCGGATCACGCTCCGTCGCCGCCGGATCAAGGCGATGGGTGACAACGTGGCCGCATGCGACCGCTCGGCCCGTGGAGCCTTCTATCGGAACCGCTCGTGGTCCCGCCAGACCAAGAACCAGCACCAGTGGGAGGCGCGGGCCAAGCGCGAGTCCAAGCGCTTCATGCCTGTGCCCCCGCCCGAGGCGGCTGAGCCGATCGGGCGCTGTTGGTGGGACATGAGCGTGCACGCGCAACAGCTCTGGCGTCGCGCCGAGAAAACCCGAGAGCGCATCGAGCGGGAGATCCGTCTCGAACGCGAGTACCAGGCGACCCTCGAGCGTGAAGCTCGCTTCCTCTCGTGGGGCGAGCCGCCGGTCATGCATGGACTGACCCCCGCCGAGGCCGAGCAGTACGAGACCGAGTACCAGGACGATCGCGGGTACCTCTGGGATCGGAAGGATCAGCGGGCGTTCGAGGGGTCCGATTACCTCCGTCGTGTTCACGGAATCGACGATCCCTACTGGGACGAGATCTACGCTCCCGCCCCCGAGTCCTACAGGGACGACTTCGACGACTGGTCGGATGCGCCGTACTGGGACGATCCCTACTACGACGAGGACTTCGACTATCCGTACACGGACTCCCGTGACGAGGTTGAGGATTCCGACGTTGATGAGTGCGGCTGCCGGGTGGGCTACTGCTGCCCGGACTGCGTCAGGGCTGATGCCTACGAGCGCAGTCTCGAGGCCGATCTCGAGACCGAAGCAGCCTACGAGCGACAGCGCCAGGCCGAGCTCGATGTCGCGATCGACGATCGCAGCCCCGAAGACTTCGGTCTCCCGGCCTACGAACCCCGTCCGGACCTGCCTCGTGACACCACCTACCGGCAGCCTGCCAAGAAGGGGTGGAAGGGGCCACAGTGGATGCGCCACAAGCTGCGCCACTGTGACCGGGTCCGCGACTGACCCAACGAACCCGAGCTGTGCCGTGACTCATACGAGTCCCGACACACGCTCGGGACTCCACACAAAGATGTTTGTTGCCCCATCGGGGGGCATTACTCTCTCCTCAACAAACATCTTTCTGTGGAGATCAATCCTGGTTTCTATCAAGGAAAGGAGGCAGTCATGTCGGATCAAAGACGGCAGCCCCAGCATCTGGGTGATCTGATCTCGGTGTGCTTTGCCCACTTCATGGACCTGTACAACGATGCTGACCTGGCGTCGGTGGCAACGGCGGCGGTGATCAACGACATTCTGCAGCGTCAGAGTGATGCCCCGGTGCCGCATCCCAAATCCAACGGAAAAGATGCCGACTGGAACTGATCACTCACACACCCAAGGAGGTGACCCATGGGCAAGAAGCGGGCGGAGCCGGTTCACCAGTCGGATGTTGATCCGAACAAGATCATCATCCGGCCGGAGGACCTTCCCAAGGCGCGTGGGGTGCCTCTGCGCCCCACAGAGTCCTGCAACACGCGCAAGGATCGCACTCGTGCGGTTCGGCGTGGAAGCAGGCGCCATCCCAAGCACAAGGGTGGCGGAAACCACTAACCCCTTGTACGGAGGAACGATGTCTATGTACATCAACGAAGCCGTGCTGAACGAGTACGGCTTCCCATCTGTGCGTATGAGTCATCTCGTACGCAAAGATGGAACAAGAACCGCTCCAGGAGGAAGAGTATGAAGCTCGTCAGTGTCTTGTATGCTGATGAACTCACCGCAACGATTCCCGATATTGATACGGCTTCGGCTGTCTCTCTACCGAGACCTCTCTAAAAGTCGATGAGATTGCGACGTTCGGGCTGTCGATCGCTGAAAACGTCCTCAAATGGACGTTGAAGCGATGACTGGGTGCCTGAACGTCGCAAGATCGCGACTTTTAGAGAGGTCTCTACCGTGTGAATTGTCGCCCTCGATTCCATACGATAGCCTTGGCTGCGTCACTGGATCGACTCATCCTTCCTGAGCGGTTTTTGTTCGACAAGCTTCTGGGGCCGGTCTATCATGACCACCCCGGAAACCCATCACCCAGATTCGAAGGAGAAGACGTGCATACTCTCGGAACTTCATCGCCGTTTACCTGCTCGCGCTGCGGGCAGGTGTACCAGCTTGGAAGCTGGTGCGGCAACGGTCCCTCGGGGACCCACTCAATCGATCGGCTCCCCTGGCTGGTCGTGGTCGAATTCGAAAGCGTCGGAATGCTCGAAGAGGTGCAGACGCACATCGTCTGTCAGCAGTGCCTCGGTCGCTCGGGCTGTGTGGAGCACAGTCTTGAGCGAAAGCTCGAGGAGCTGGGTGTCACGGTCACGGCTGACACAGACGAGGGCGCTCAGGAGCAGCGCTATGCCGGCATCAGCCTGCCGACGAGAGCCTCTGGATTCTCGGCCCCTGTCGGAATCGATCTCGGGGCTCTCTCGAGGTCTCCCCCGCGTCAGACTGGCTCGGTCGGGATTGCACTTCCTGAGCAGACACCGTCCCGGGGCCTGTCCGTGAACCTCAAGCCGCCACCACTGCCCAACCAAGGGTCGAGTGCTGGCAGGGTGAACGTGAGCGCCTCGATGCCCCCGCCACCCACAGTGTCGGTGGCGATCAACTTGCCACCTGGCGCGGGCGCAAGCGAGCCTCTGCTGGGTCGCCCGGCACGTCCTGCACGTCCGGAGCGTCCGGCACGGGCAGCATGGCAGGATCGCGGGCGTCAGGGAGCCACGCTTGCTGACGGGGCTCCGGCACTCGCGGCCATCAGGAAGTCGCTTCCGACGGCTGCTGAACAGCGCCGAATGCGCGCACTCAAGCGGTTTGATGAGGCCATGGACGCCCTCAAGGCGCACGTGGTTGCGCTCAAGCGCATGCGTGGGAAGCAGGTGCGCACCATGCTCGAGGAACTCATCCGCGCCCTCTCGGTCGCCGTCGAGGCGGATCTTGAGAAGCGCAACGAGTCCGAGCTGCTCCAGGCCGCCGGCGTGAAGTCCGGTTGGCTCAAGAGCCGGTTCACGCAGGTTCTCGTCCAGGAGCTTCTCACCGACACCGATCGGCTCTGGATCCACTTCGAGGGCAAGCGCATCGGTCAGGTGCTCGAGATCCTCGAGACGAGCGAGAAGCGCTTCACCGCGATGGCGGTCATGAGCCTCGTCTCCCAGATCAAGGGACGACTCGAGCATGCCCGCACACTCGCCTCGGATGTGAGTGTGATCGAGCAGGGCCAGCTGGGTGAAGCTGAGCGTGAGGTACTCATTCGCATGCAAGGTGAGCTGCACGAACAGGTGTGCGAGATCTTCGGACTCGCAACCCACGCCATGTTGCTCGACAATCGCCGCAGCCGCGACAAGATTCTGCGGCTCGCGGGTACCAGTGAGTACGAGCTCGAGACCGAGTTCGCATCGCACAGTTCCGCTCCCGGCAACGTGGGTGGAGGCGGTGCAGAGCTTCTCAGTCAGGTGGGTGTCATCAAGACACAGCAGGGAAGCCACTACGTCGACGGAGAATTCGTGATGGTCGAGGGCCGGCAGATTCCCTGCTACGGCTCCATGCCCGTCTCCACCGAACCTGTCGCACATCTGTCGACGGGCACGAGTGGAACGGTGGTGCTGCCGCCGAGCAGGATCGTCAACGAGTTCGGGTGTCCCTACCTGGTGCTCAAGGTCGATCACACCCGAACCATCCCCGTCGAGTGCGGCACGCCCGACGCTTCGAAGGTCCAGGAAGTGGTCATCATGGCCACGGGCATGAAGATGCTCATGGAACTTCGTGAGGTCGAAGGACTGGGCCGCACGTGGGTCTACTCCCCGGCCGCAGACAAGTCCGAGGAAGTGTACGACCGCCCCTTCGTCCGACTGGACGAGAGGTTCGTCGAACTGCACGAGGCCAGGGATGATGAGCGGAGGCGTGCTTGCGCACTTTCCTACGCACACTTGAGCCTCCCGGTTCTGTGGGGGTTGCTCGACCAGATCGAGTCGCCCGATACCCTTGTGGTGACCCTGCTCGAGTACTTCGAGCGATGGGCGCAAGGGGAACTGAAGGACCTCGGCTCACAAGCCGAAGTCGAACACAAACACGTGCCGAACGAACTGTACGTGTAACCCTCAGGGTTGGGTCCAGCCTGAGTGTGAACTACGCTCTGGACCCTTTCTATCTGTGCATCACATGTGTTGTGTGCAGATAGAACACTTGATTATTAACACCGCACTGCTACAATTTCGCTACAGAGACCTCTACAACATCTTCGTCTCTTTGCAGCTGCGGGGTGGGGAACGGTTCTGCCGGATCAAATTCGCGAGCATCGCTGTTCCCCTCACGGGTGAGCGGCAAAATCTCTCTCCTCATGCTCAAACTGTTTGACTCGGCTACTCTTTGATCGTTTCCTCGCTTTGCAGCTTCAAGGAGAAGAAAAGAAAAACGTCCATATTGGACGTTTTTTGAATAATTTGATGTATAAGGTGTGGACAAACACGGTTATCGTGGACTCCTAAAAGGATTATTTTTACTAAATTTAGGTAAAAAGACCTTTTTCTTGACAATCCACTGCTGATCCACCCCTTGCAGTTGACGGAACATAGGACCCATGTTATAGTCGGCGTGCATTCGCGTCAGATTTAGCTAAAGTTAGCAAAACTTGACACATATTTACCTCGTTTGCGGCTGGATGGTCAACCGGGTAAGGAGATTAAATAATCTCCTGCAATCATTTAAGAGAATCTTCTGGACACATCGCAACACCCAGCGTGTCTCCGGATAATCACCTATTCTCTCAATGGTGCTACCAGCATCTGCAAACGAATAGCTCAGACGTCACCTTATCAAGGTGAGGTTTTTTGTTTCCGCCCTGTTCCCACCCCATTCATCCAATTTACCCAATTTACTCATCTATGCCGATTTACCGCCGCACCCCTGTCAAAACACGTGAACGCCAAGGGTTCACAAACGTGTCTGACGCCATGGAACTTCCAGACCTCATTGAGATTCAACGCCGGTCCTACCGTTGGTTTTACAATGAAGGGATCAAAGAGCTTTTTTCTGAGATTACACCAGTGAATGACTTTATTGGTCGTGATCTTGAGCTTTACTTCGACGACTATTATCTCGATGAGCCTAAGTTCGACGAGAAAACATCTCGTGAAAAGAATGTGACCTTTGAGGCGCCACTTCGTGTGAAGACCCGTCTTGTGAATCTGCGCACGAAGGATGTGAAGGAGCAGGAAATCTATCTTGGAGATCTTCCAATCATGACCCCGCGTGGAACCTTCGTCATTAACGGAGTTGAACGTGTGGTGGTCTCACAGCTTGTGCGTTCTGCGGGTGCCTTCTTTACCGCCGATGTCTACCGAGGGCGTCGTTACTACGGAGCAAAGATTATTCCAAACCGTGGTGCCTGGCTTGAGTTTGAAACAGATCCGAAGAATGTGATTTGGGTGAAGATTGATCGTAAGCGCAAGGTGCCAGTCACCGCTCTCTTGCGTGCCTTTGGTGTGCCTGATGACGAGGACATCATCAAGCTCTTTGAGGATATTGATACACACCCAACCAATCGATACCTCGAGGCAACTATTAACAAAGACATTTCAAAGACAGAGGACGAGGGATTGATTGAGGTCTATAAGCGTATTCGACCAGGTGATCGTGCAACGGCCGACAACGCAAAGAGCCTTATCCACTCCATGTTCTTTAACTTCGACCGATACGATCTTGGAAAGGTTGGACGCTACAAGTTTAACCTTCGCTTTGACGACGACACATCAGAGGATCTTGTTGCACAGGAAGAAAATCGCATTATCCGCAAGGAAGATCTCGTAAAGATCATTCGCGAGATTATTCGTTTGAACATCGTTCAAGAAGAACCAGACGACGTAGATCACCTTGGAAACCGTCGTGTGCGTGCCGTAGGGGAACTGATTCAGGGTCGCTTCCGTGTGGGTCTTGCGCGTATGGAACGCATCATTAAAGACCGCATGAGTACCCGTGACATCGAAACATTGACTCCAGGTCGTTTGATTAACGCACGTCCAGTCATTGGAGCCATTCGTGAATTTTTCATGTCCTCTCAGCTCTCACAGTTCATGGACCAGACCAATCCTCTTGCGGAGCTTGAGCACAAGCGTCGACTTTCTGCGATGGGTCCTGGTGGACTTTCACGTGAGCGTGCGGGATTTGAAGTGCGCGACGTGCACCCGACTCACTATGGTCGTATTTGTCCAATCGCGACTCCTGAGGGACCAAACATTGGTTTGATCGGTCACCTTGCGAGCTACGCCATTATCAACGATTACGGATTCATTGAGACCCCATACCGAAAAGTCGTTAAGGAAGAAAAAGATGGCAAGATTGTTGCACGTGTGACTGATGAAGTTGAATACATCAATGCGTTTAAGGAAGAGCGGTCTGTGACCACTCCAGCGACCATCCCAACAGATGAGAACGGCTACTTTACAGAAGAATTCATTGGGGCACGTAAGTACGGAGAACCAAAAGTTGTTCCGCAGGAGGACATCGACTACATGGACGTCTCTTCCCGTCAGATTGTGTCTATTGGTACATCATTGATTCCGTTTTTGGAGCATGACGATGCCACGCGTGCACTTATGGGAACAAACATGCAACGGCAGGCTGTGCCAACCGTGAAGCCAGATGCACCGATTTGTGGAACAGGTATT
>PFWU01000030.1:0-47217 GCA_002791295.1 Candidatus Uhrbacteria bacterium CG_4_9_14_3_um_filter_50_9 | reverse complement strand
AAATTTCAACCGTAGACGGAAACCACATTCAGATTACCGATGAAGATGGAAACGTACACGAATACGAGTTGAAGAAATTCCTTCGTTCAAACAACTCAACCTCTATCAACCAGCGTCCAGTCGTAAACATTCACCAACAGGTTGTGAAGGGCGACGTGATTGCGGATTCATCAGCGGTGGACCAAGGGGAGCTCGCACTTGGTCAGAACTGTCTGATCGGATTCATGGCATGGGATGGATATAACTATGAGGACGCGGTGATCATTTCTGAACGTGTTGTTCAAGATGACCGCTTCACGTCTGTCCACATTGAGCACTACACCATCGACGTTCGCGACACCAAGCTTGGACCAGAAGTCGTGACCTCTGACATCCCAAACGTTTCAGAAGAAAAGTTGAAGAACCTCGATGCAGAGGGGGTGATTCGTGTTGGTGCGGAGGTAAAGTCTGGTGACATCTTGGTCGGAAAGATTACTCCAAAGGGTGAAACAGAATTGTCTGCTGAAGAAAAATTGCTTCGAGCAATCTTTGGTGAGAAGGCGCGCGATGTGCGTGATTCTTCTCTTTACCTTGAACACGGTGAGCACGGAAAGGTGGTAAACGTAACCGTCTTCTCTCGTGAAGAGGGAGATAAACTTTCACCAGGCGTGATCAAGTCCATTCAAGTTACGATTGCCGACCTACGAAAGATGCAGGTGGGAGACAAGGTGGCAGGACGTCACGGAAACAAGGGAGTCGTTTCAAAGATCGTGACAATGTCCGACATGCCGTTTACAGAGGATGGAACTCCGCTCGACATCATGTTGACCCCACTTGGTATTGTGTCTCGTATGAACCTCGGACAGGTGCTTGAGATGCACATGGGGCTTGCAGCAAACGCACACGGTTACAACGTTGTGACTCCTGTGCTTGATGGTATTCCAGAAGAAAAAATTCGTTCAGAGCTTGCGCGTGCAGGTCTTCCAGAATCTGGACAGCTTCAACTTTTCGATGGACGCACAGGAGAAGCCTTTGAAAATCTGGTAACCGTCGGATACATGTACATCTTGAAGCTCTCGCACATGATCGAGGACAAGATGCACCAACGTTCTATTGGTCCATACTCCCTCATCACCCAGCAGCCGCTTGGTGGTAAGGCTCAGTTTGGTGGACAGCGATTTGGAGAAATGGAAGTTTGGGCGCTCGAGGCCTATGGAGCCGCTCATACCCTGCAGGAAATTCTCACCATTAAATCCGACGACGTGCCGGGTCGATCGAAAGCGTATGAGTCGATCATTAAGGGTGAACCGATCCGCAAGGTCAACATCCCAGAATCCTTCAATGTGCTTGTGCGTGAGCTCAAGGGACTCTGTATGGATGTCGAACTACTCAAAGACGGAAGCAAGGTCGAGCTTCCTGGTGAAAAGAAAGCCAAATAATTGAAGATGGATTACCAACAATACTATGTTTAAGAAACACGACACCCTCAAATCCACAGACTTCGACTCCATCCGTCTTCGACTTGCTTCACCAGAGACGATTCGATCTTGGTCTTATGGAGAGGTGACCAAACCTGAAACCATCAACTACCGCACCCAGAAACCTGAAAAGAATGGGCTCTTTGCTGAAGAGATCTTCGGACCGTCCAAGGACTGGGAGTGTTACTGCGGAAAGTACAAAAAAATTCGTTATAAAGGCATCATCTGTGACAAGTGTGGTGTAGAAGTGACCCACTCAGTCGTGCGACGTGAGCGCATGGGGCATATTGATCTTGCTGCGCCAATCACCCATATCTGGTTCCTCCGTGGTGTGCCATCCAAGATTGGTGCCGTGCTAGACCTTTCAATTCAAAATCTTGAAAAGATCATTTACTTCGCTAGCTTCTTGATTACAGACGTGAACGAGGAAGCAAAGGAAATGACGACTGAACAGGTCAAACAGGAACGTAAGAGCAAACAGAAGATGATTGAAGGGGAGTTCAAGCGCGACATGGGTCGCCTGGAAGAGAAGTTTGGTGATGATGCAAAGGCGATCAAGACGGAAATGAAGCGTCTTGAGGAGATTCGCGACAAGAAGTTTGAAGAGTTGGAAGAGGATTACGATCTTGTGATGCAAGACCTCAAGGAGCTCAAGGTCATGAGCATCATCTCCGAACAGGTTTATCATGAGTGGTCCTTGAAGTACGGTCATATTTTTGAAGCGAACATTGGGGCGGAGGCAGTCAAAACCATGTTGAAGCGCATCAATGTTGAAGAGACCATGAATCAGCTCGAGGAAGAACTCAAGGAGGCAACGAAGACCAAGCGCAACCGACTCCTTCGCAGATTAAAGCTCTTGAAGTCTCTTCACTTGAACAAGATTGATCCAGAGTGGATGGTTCTTGAAGCGATTCCAATTATTCCACCAGACTTGCGTCCAATGGTACCGCTCGACGGTGGCCGTTTTGCAACTTCTGACTTGAATGACTTGTATCGCCGTGTCATCAACCGAAACAACCGATTAAAACGTCTCTTTGATCTCAATGCGCCTGAGGTGATTTCTCGAAATGAAAAGCGCATGTTGCAAGAAGCTGTCGATGCGCTCATCGACAACAGTGCACGTCACTCCAAGACCGTGATTGCGGCAACCGGTAAGAAGCGTCAGTTGAAGTCTCTTGCAGACCAGCTTAAGGGGAAGCAAGGACGTTTCCGTCAGAACTTGCTCGGAAAGCGTATCGACTACTCTGGACGTTCTGTGATTGTGGTGGGTCCACACCTCAAGCTTGATCAGTGTGGTATTCCAAAAAAGATGGCACTTGAGCTCTTTAAACCGTTTGTGATCTCCAAGTTGATTGAGCGTGAATACGTACACAATATTCGAAGTGCAAACCGCTTCATTGAATCTGATCGTTCAGAAACCTGGGACATTTTGGAAGAAGTGACACGTGATGCATTCGTGCTCTTGAACCGTGCCCCAACACTTCACCGTCTTGGTATCCAAGCCTTCCGCCCAACGTTGATTGAAGGTAAGGCAATCATGATTCACCCACTAGTTTGTGATGCGTACAACGCAGACTTCGACGGAGACCAAATGGCCGTACACGTACCTCTCACAGAAGAAGCGAGAGCCGAGGCACGTGAGATTATGCTTGCGACCAAGAACCTCCTGAAGCCAGCACATGGTGGTCCTGTGGCAACTCCTGGAAAGGATATTGCGTGGGGAATCTACTTCCTCACCATGGAGACGTCCCCAAAGCCAGAATCAAAAGAAGGACTCCCGATCTTTGCAAATGAATCTGATGCGCTCTATGCCGCACAGGTGCGAAAGATCGGTCTCCGTGACTGGGTCGTTGTGCGCCTGCGTACAGGGGACATGATTATTTCAACGCCGGGTCGTATCATGGTGAACCTTCAGTTTCCACCAGAGGTTCCGTTTAAGAATGAAGTGCTCGGAAAGAAACCACTTGCGGCGATCGTGAAGTATTATCTCGAGCTTCATGGTTCAGAAAAGACGGCTGCGTTTCTAGATCGATTAAAAGACCTTGGATTCGAATACTCGACAAAGGCAGGGTACTCATGGGGTATGGCGGATCTTCCGGACGTCACTGCAAAGGGAGCGTTGCTTGAGGAAGGAGACAAGCGTGTCCGTGAGATTGATGGCTATTTCGCTCAGGGACTTCTCACGGGAACAGAGCGACATTCATCCATTATTAAAGTATGGAATGAGATTAAGGATCGCGTTGCGGATGAGGCAAAGAAGGCACTTCCAAAGGACAACCCAGCGTCAACCATGATCGAGTCAGGGGCTCGTGGATCCTGGGGTCAGATGACACAGATGGTGGGTATGAAAGGATTGGTAGCGAACCCTGCCGGAGAAATTATCGAGCTTCCTGTGAAGTCATCGTTTAAAGAAGGATATGACGTACTCGAGTTCTTCATCTCTTCTCACGGTGTGCGTAAGGGTCTAACCGACACGGCGCTTCGTACGGCAAACGCTGGGTATCTGACACGTCGTCTTGTAGACGTGGCTCAAGACGTTGTCGTCCGTGAAGAAGATTGTGGGGATGACGAGGGAGTTGTGCTCACCAAGAAAGAATCGGATGAAATCGGTGAGGCTCTGCTCATTCGTATCTTGGGTCGCTACACCTTGTCTGACTTGAAGAAACCAGGAGGTCGCAAGGTGCTTGTTCCCGCAGGTGAATTAGTGAAAGAAGAACATGTTCGAGAGATCGAGTCTGCAAGCAAGGAGCTTGAGGAAGCCCATGTGCGCTCTGTGATGACCTGTCGGCTTCGCCGCGGTGTCTGTCAGCGTTGCTACGGCTATGACCTCGCTCACAACAAACTTGTGAAGATGGGAACTGCTGTGGGAATCATGGCTGCTCAGTCAATTGGTGAGCCTGGAACACAGCTCACCATGCGTACGTTCCACACCGGTGGTGTGGCTGGAAAAGACATTACACAGGGTCTCCCACGTGTGGAAGAACTCTTCGAAGCTCGTAATCCAAAACAGAAAGCCATCATGGCAGAGGTTTCCGGTAAGGCCACGGTTGAAACCGCTCAGCGCGAGATTGTTCAAGCGGGAACAGGAAAGCAGATTCTTGATATGCGACCAGGTCAGAAGACTGTGAAGATTGAGTATATTGGAGTTTCTGATGAATCGTTCAACTACGGAAAAACAGGTGAGGCGCTTGTCAAAGAAGGTGACAAGGTCAAGGGAGGACAGATCATTGCAAAGAAAGGCAATGGGACCGAGTACACAGCCCCAGCCGACGGAACGATTGCGTTCAAGAAGACCAACACCGTCACCATCATCTTTGAACAGAAGAAGATACGTGAGTACATCATTCCACCTGGGTACACGTTGTATGTGAAAGATGGTGATGAGATCCAGTCTGGTGACGCTCTTACCGATGGACATCTTGATTTGCAAGTCCTGTTCAAGTTCAAAGGACAAGATGCAGTGCAGAAGTATCTCTCAACCGAGATTCAGTTCATCTATGCGAGCCAGGGGCAGAAACTTAATAATAAGCACATTGAGATCATTGTCAGACAGATGTTCTCTCGTGTGAAAGTGCAGGATCCGGGTGATACAGATCTTCTCCCTGGTGAGACAATCGAAAAGGCCACCTTTGAGGACGCCAATGACACGGTTGTTAAAGGACAGAAGAAGGCAACAAGCCACCCGCTGTTCCTCGGGATCACGAAGATCTCTCTTTCAACAGACTCATGGCTCTCATCTGCATCCTTCCAAGAGACAGCTCGTGTGCTCATTAATGCGTCTGTCACAGGAAAGATCGACCGACTCGATGGACTCAAGGAAAATGTCATTATTGGACGATTGATTCCGGCAGGAACAGGGTATGAAGATATGGAGCAGGAATTGATTGGTAACGTGAGCACTCTTCATGAAGAGGTTCAGAGTGTTGGGCATGACATTGAAGACGAAATTGATGAAGCGTTCTCTGAGAATAAAGAGATTGGAGAGGAGAAAGCAGAAAAAGCAGAGGTATAGACTCTCTGACAAAAAACCACCTGAAATGGTGGTTTTTTGGTTGATTTGGCTCAGGATTTCTGTTACTATCTGCGTGATATGTCTGGACACAGCAAATGGCACAATATTCAAAAGAAGAAGGGAGCTGCAGACGCAAAGCGTGGGAGCTTGTTTACCAAGCTTGCGAAGGCCATTACAATTGCGGCAAAGTCGGGTGGTGGTGGAGACCCGGAATTTAACTTTCAACTCCGTGTGGCGACCGATGCAGCGAAGGCTGCGAACATGCCAAAGGATAATATTGATCGTGCGGTAAAGCGAGGAACAGGAGAGGGAGATGATGGTGGGCAGATTGAGGAGGTCGTCTATGAGGGGTTTGGTCCAGGGGGAGTTGCTCTTTTGATCCAATGCCTCACAGACAACCGCAACCGCTCCAATGCAGAAGTCCGCACTGTGATGAACAAAAACGGTGGTAATCCTGGAGAGCAGGGTTCGGTCATGTGGATGTTTCAGCACAAAGGAGTGGTCACGATCGCTGACCCATCCACCATTTTAGACCGTGATCAGTTTGAACTTGCGGTCATTGATGCGGGTGCGGAAGATCTAGAGGAGTCTGAGGGGGTTGTGCAGATTCTTTCTGCGGTTTCTGATTTGAAAAAGGTAATGGATGCAGTTGAAGCGTTTGGGATTAAACCAGATGGTGTTGATTTGGAGTATCGAGCCAAGGATGAGATCCCACTTATAGCAGACGATCACAATAAGCTTGAGAAACTCGTGGAGCTTCTTGAGGAATTAGACGACGTCGATACTGTTTTTACGAACGAAGCATAGGTATGGAGGAACGCATTATTTTAGGTCTGGATCCAGGTTATGGGCGTATGGGGTTTGGGGTGATTCATGTGGAAGGGCATACCCTGCACCTACTTGATTACGGCGTTGCGACCACACCCACAGGCATGCCGTTTGGAGAGCGGCTTCATAGTTTGGCAACAGATTTGGATGAAATTTTGGAACACCATGAGCCAGATCTTGTTGCCATTGAAAAGCTGTATTTTGGAAAAAGTTCATCGACGGCGATGAAGGTTGCGGAAGCTCGAGGTGTGGCTCAGCTTATGGTGGCTCAATCCGATATTCCAATTTGCGAATTCACTCCTGCACAAATAAAAAAAGCTCTTACAGGGAATGGACGAGCCGGTAAAACAGCCATGCAGACGATGGTTAAGACACTTCTTGGTCTCGAACAGGTGCCAAAGCCAGATGATGCCGCAGATGCGATAGCTGCAGCTATTACCGCCTCAACCATGAAGTTATAAACGAGACCTCTCTAAAAGTCGCGATCTTGCGACGTTCAGGCACCTAGGCATCGCTTCAACGTCCGCTCTAGGACGTTTTCAGCGATCGCCAGCCCGAACGTCGCAATCTCATCGACTTTTAGAGAGGTCTCAAACAATCAGAAAACCACCCCGTGCGGGTGGTTTTTGCTACTCAGGGAGTGGGTTGAGCAGCATCTCAAGGAGGGCCATGCGTAGCGGAACCCCACGGTGCGCTTGGTCGATGTAGTGCGCACGCGGATCCTGGTCGAACCAGGTTGGGATCTCACTGTTGCGGGGCAGGGGATGCAGAACGACTGTATCGTGACGCATCCATGCGACCAGCTCGCGGGTCAGACCGTAGTCGCTTCCGTCTCCGGCACCCACCTGTCCTTCATGGTGACGCTCGTTCTGTGTGCGGGTCATGTAGATGACCGTGGCGCGCTCAATGACTACGTCGAGCGACCGGTACTCACAGGCAGAACTGAGTCCCAGCTCACCACACAGGTGCTCTGGAATCGCCAGATGTTCAGGTGAAACGAAGCTCATGCTGGTACCGTACTTTGAGAGGAGTCTCGCGAGGGAGTGAACCGTTCGACCCTTGTTGAGGTCGCCGACGAACACGACGTGCTGATCCTTGGGTGGTCCTGCCGTCTCTTGGATCGTGAATAGGTCAAGCAGGGCCTGCGTAGGGTGCTCGCCATCGCCATCGCCCGCATTGATGATTGGAACCGTGCTCACAGCCGCAGCTCGCACAGCTGCTCCGCGTTCCTTGTGGCGCAGGACGATCACATCACCATAGCCACTGACGACATGGATCGTGTCTTCGAGCGTTTCACCCTTGGTGGCCGACGAGAACTGTTCTGCGTCCTCAGTCCCGATGACCCGACCTCCGAGCCGGTTCATGGCGCTTTCGAACGAAAGACGCGTTCGCGTCGAAGGTTCGTAGAAGAGCGAGATCATCATACGGCTCGAGAGCACAGCGGAAGCCACGCCTCCAGGTCGGCAAAGACTCCTCTTCCAGTACTTGGCTCGTTCGAACAACTCAGCGATCCATTCGGGGGTGAACTGATCGACCGAGATTACGTGTTGAATCTCTGACACAGGTCCTCCAGGGGGGATACCCCAAGTAAGAGCTACGGGGAGTATAACAGTGTAAAAGAGCACAAACAAGATGAGAGATGTGATCAATACAGACTCTTGCATTCGATCGCAAATTAGGCTAGAATCATCTCGCTCTTTGTAGAAAGAAGAACAAGCGGGTGTCGTATAATGGCTAATTATGTCAGCCTTCCAAGCTGAAGATGGCGGTTCGATTCCGCTCACCCGCTCCATTCGGGCTGTAGCTCAGTAGGCTAGAGCGCCTGGTTTGGGACCAGGAGGCCGTGGGTTCGAGTCCCGCCAGCCCGACCACAAAACACCTCACTTCATGTGAGGTGTTTTGTGTTTTAGGAGATGAGTAGCTCTGTCTCTCGATTGAGAAACGAGGTAGAGGGGCGATATTTATGCTACACTTCTATTAAGTGGCAGAAGAGAATGTTCCGAAGTTCTAACATGACGCATTTATTGTCCAATCACTTCATAGATCGACGTAGCACGAACTTAATCCTATGTCTTCCCTTCATAAAGGTTTTACATTGATCGAGCTTCTTATTGTGATCGCTATTGTAGGCATCTTGGTATCAGTTGTTTTTGTTGCTCTTGATCCAGCAACACGGTTTGCCGAAGCGCGAGATGCTATCAGACAGAACGATGTTCAGGAGCTTTTAAGTGCGATCAAACTTTATCAAGTTGATCATGAGGGGGTTCACCTTTCATCTATTCAGAATATCCAAGGAAATGGCGTGCACATGATTGTTGATGGGGCTATGGCCACCGGGTGTAATGCCTATAACGACTATTGCACAACAAATGTTTCGGCGAATTCAACATGTGTTAATTTGGCACAACTCGTTACGGCTGGATATCTTGAAGCTGTCCCAATCAGTCCTGCGGGAGAGGTGGTCTGGGATGACGGAAGCACATCTGGTGAGAAAGGAACGGGCTTTACACTTGAGGTTAGTAATGATGGGCTCGTGACTGTTCGGACATGTGAGGAAGAGGAAACATCTACAGAAATTCAAGCATCAAGATAAAGAAAACAGGCCTGAGATTAGCCTGTTTTTGATTCATTGAACGGCTTGACCCATGAGGGGATTTTCAGTACACTATCGTCGTTCCCATTTTGGTGAGGGCATGTAGCTCAGCTGGTTAGAGCGCGTCCCTGATAAGGACGAGGTCGGAGGTTCGAGTCCCCCCATGCCCACCAGAGAATTTTGAAATCCGCTCTCGCCGAGGTAGCTCAGTGGTAGAGCAGAGGACTGAAAATCCTCGTGTCGTGAGTTCAATTCTCACCCTCGGCACCAGAAAAACTGTCACATATGTGACAGTTTTTCTTTTGTATCAGAAAACCCTCACCGTGTATGAGGGTTGCTAGCTGTTGTTGTCGACCGCCTTGGACACGTACGAGCCGTGCTCAGTGTCGAAGGGGTGGACGAGCACCTCGACGCGCCAGTCCAGAGAGAGGTACTGGAGTGCCGTATCGGCCAAGTAGTCTGCGAGGCGATCGCGCATCTCCTTGGTGCGGTCGGGTCTGTCGAAAAGACCCGTGACAATGACCCCAAGCACCTTGTCCTTGGGTACCACACACGGGCCACCGAAGGTCACGGTCGTGCTGTCCTCGGTGACGCCTGGGAGATCGGCCATGGCCGATGCTCGGCGCAGGGCACAACCGAGTTCCGTCTGCCACCAGGCGATGAAGTTTGCACTCTTGATTCCCATGGCGTCTGCCGGAGTCGGTGGCCGTTTGGGCCAGTTTCTCACTTCAATGAAGGGCATGATGCCTCCTGTTGTTTGATGAGTTTCATCGCATCCTCCTTTGTGAAGATGAAGCGGAACTCTAGAATAGAAAACATTGAATGTCAACCAAAAACACCCGCCGTGAGGCAGATGTTTTTGAACTGATTTCTCCAAATCGTTTTTCTACTAAGTGATTGCAACGGTTATCCCGGGTGTATTCTCACAAATACATTGTTCCGATCAATCAGTGATTGACCTCGACCTAGGATCTTGTTCAGTCATAGACTGAATATATTCCCTAAAAAGGAGGTGATCCACCCACAGCTTCCGCTACGGGTGCCTTGTTACGACTTCGTCCCTATCATCGATCCCACCTTCCGCCGCCCTACGGCGACGTTCGGGTGTTACCAACTCTCTTGACGTGACGGGCGGTGAGTACAAGACCCGAGAACGTATTCACGGCGGCGTGGCTGATCCGCCGTTACTAGCGATTCCATCTTCATGAGGTCGAGTTGCAGACCTCAATCCGAACTGGGACCAGCTTTATAGGATTAGCTCCCCCTTGCGGGTTGGCTGCCCATTGTACTGGCCATTGTAGCGCGCGTGTCGCCCTGGACGTAAGGGCCATGCTGATTTGACGTCATCCTCACCTTCCTCCCGGTTGCCCGGGCAGTCTCTGATGACACTTGTAACATCAGATAAGGGTTGCGCTCGTTACCCCACTTAAGGGAACAGCTCACGCCACGAGCTGACGACAACCATGCAGCACCTAAATAGCACCTTCGAAAGCGACCTTCCTTTCGGATGGTTTGCAGCTATTTTTCAAGCCCAGGTAAGGTTCCTCGCTTAGCATCGAATTAAACCGCACGCTCCACCGCTTGTGCGGGTCCCCGTCTATTCCTTTAGGTTTTAAGCTTGCGCTCGTACTACCCAGGCGGAGTGCTTAACGCGTTAGCTTGGTTAACCGGCTCTGAGAGGGTCGAAACTCCCAAAACCTAGCACTCATCGTTTACGGCGTGGACTACTGGGGTATCTAATCCCATTCGCTACCCACGCTTTCGTCCCTCAGTGTCAGGATCGTTCCAGCAGACTGCCTTCGCCTTTGGTGTTCTTGTTGATATTAACGCATTTTACCGCTACACCAACAATTCCGTCTGCCTCTCCCGTCCTCTAGTCTCGCAGTATCACACGCGGCCTCCAGGTTGAGCCTGAAGATTTAACATATGACTAACGAGACCACCTACGGACCCTTTACGCCCAATAAATCCGGATAACGCTTGGGGCTCACGTATTACCGCTGCTGCTGGCACGTGATTAGCAGCCCCTGATTCTTGAGGTACCGTCATTTGTTCGTCCCTCATAAAAGGTGTTTACGACCCGAAGGCCTTCATCCACCACGCGGCATTGCTCCGTCACACTTTCGTGCATTGCGGAAGATTCTTGACTGCAGCCTCCCGTAGGAGTCTGGGCCGTGTCTCAGTCCCAGTGAGCCGGGCCACGCTCTCACGCCCGGTATCCGTCGTAGCCTTGGTGAGCTTTTACCTCACCAACAAGCTGATAGAACATAGGCCCCTCTCGAACCGATAAATCTTTCAATGGGAATGACCGAAGTCCCCCCATCAATATCGTGTATTACTCCGCGTTTCCACGGGCTATTCACGAGTTCGAGGTAGGTTACCAATGTGTTACTCTCCCGTTTGCCACTTTTCAACTTCCCGAAGGAAGGTGTTTCGTTCAACTTGCATGCCTTAGACATGCCGCCAGCGTTCATCCTGAGCCAGGATCAAACTCTCATTATAAATCTAGATGTTTCTAGACTCTGCTGTGACACATATCAAATGTGTCGTTTGGAATAAACGTTACAATCACACAGTAGATAAACTGTATAATTTGGAGATATTCAGTTGTGAATGATCTTTGCCTGCTACATTTTAAAACCCTCGTGAGGTTGCCCTCAGGAGAGCCTTTGAAAACAACTAGAATCTGTTTGTAACTTGCGGCGGCATTGTAATAAAGGTGGGAAATAGTGTCAAGGGCATCGGCATAGCCATTGGGGATAGGGTGTGTAGATTGACAGAAGGCTATTTTTTGCTAATATTTAAACGTTCAATATCCTCTGCCTGAGTAGGCACCATGCCGCCTAGGTCGACAGGAGTCCGGGGGGTTACGACACTTGATTTGATAACAATCGATGCAACAGCTATGGCTGACAAAGAATTCGATCAGGAGTTTGTTGAGTACATTGTTCGTGGGATTGTCAACAATCCAGATGACGTGCGCACTGAGCGTATCGTTGACGAACGCGGTGTCCTCATTACTCTCCACATCAACCCAGAAGATATGGGTTATGTGATCGGTCGACAGGGTCAGACGGCTCGCGCTGTCCGTACATTGCTCAAGATTGTTGGTGCGAAGGAAAATGCTCGCGTCAACCTCAAGATCTATGAGCCAGAAGGTTCTCGCCGCCCACGTCGTGAAGATGACATGGGAGGAAGCAACGACTTCGGCGGAAGCGACGACACGTCTGTAGATGACCTCGGGATCTAAAGCTAGATCAAACAATTAAAACCGGCTACCATGATGGTGGTCGGTTTTATTTTATGTTTGCAACAAGAACACAACGTTTTGTTTATCAGCACTTCCTGAAGCCGTGGTTTTTCCGTCGTGATCCAGAAATGGTGCACGACCAGATGTGTCGTTTGGGGCATCGGTTAGGACGGTTTCATGCGGGACGAACCTGTCTCTCAACCTTGATGGTCTATCGTCACCCCATGCTCGAGCAAACCGTCTGTGGAATCCGTTTTAAGAATCCCGTTGGGCTCACAGCGGGGTTTGATAAGAATGCAGAGCTGACACAAGTGATTCCATCTGTGGGGTTTGGTTTTGAAGTGGTGGGTTCAGTGACGGCACGTCCTTGCGAGGGGAATCCAAAGCCGCGCCTCTGGCGACTGCCAAAGAGCAAAGGACTCGTTGTTTATTACGGACTGAAAAACGATGGCGCAGATCAGATTCAACGCCGACTTCGTGATCAATCATTTGAGATTCCCATAGGGATCAGTGTAGCAAAGACCAATGACGCCGCATCTGTGGGGGTGAATGAAGGAATTAATGACTATATTCAATCACTTAAGGTGTTGAGTCAGACGGGTGATTTCATTGTTATCAACGTCAGTTGCCCGAATGCCTATGGTGGAGAAACATTTGTAGATCCAGATCTTCTTGAACGATTGCTCTCACGGGTAGATCAGCTACAGCTGACAAAGCCGCTATTTCTTAAACTGCCTGTTGACCTTACAACAAAGCAACTCGATGCGCTCTGCGAGGTCATTGATCTACATCAAGTTGATGGTTTGATTCTTTCTAACCTCACAAAGGAACGTTCTCGCAAAGAAATTGACCAGACAGAGCTTGTGCAAGCTGGTGCTGGTGGCATAAGTGGAGCACCCACAAAACAGGCCTCCACAGAGTTGATTCGTCATGCGTACCGTTCAACACAGGGTCGGTATGTTATCGTTGGGGTAGGAGGGATCTTTAGTGCGGAAGATGCGTATGAGAAGATTTGTGCCGGCGCCTCACTTGTGCAGCTTGCCACGGGAATGATTTTTGAGGGGCCACAGCTCATTGGGGAGATTAATAAAGGTCTCGTGAAATTACTAACGCGCGACGGATTCGATTCGATCACCGAAGCGATTGGGAGTGCGCACAGATAACTATGTTTGGAAACAGAGGAACACACTTTGATGTCGTGACCATTTTTCCTGAGGTCATTGGTCCTTATGCAAAGGCTTCGATTCTTGGTCGTGCGCAAAAAAAGAAGCTGATCTCGATTAAAGGTCACGATCTGCGCCGGCATACAAACGATAAACATCACACGGTTGACGACACCCCTTATGGAGGTGGGGCTGGAATGGTTATGAAGGTTGAACCGTTTGATCGCGCAGTGAAAAAAATCAAGAAGCGATTTAAGAAAACACGGGTCATTGTGACGGCTGCGAGTGGAAAACCTTTTACCCAGCGTGATGCCGAGCGATTAGCTGGATATGATCAATTGATTTTTTTGTGCGGGCGCTATGAGGGGATCGACCAGCGTGTGGTGGATCACATTGCCGACGAGTCCCTCTCGATCGGGAACTACGTTCTGACTGGTGGCGAGCTTCCTTCCTTGGTCATGATCGATGCGATCGCACGCATGGTCCCTGGTGTGGTACAGGATCCCTCGCTTGAAACAGAGTCACACAGTGAAGAGGGATATCTCGAGCACCCTCAATACACCAAGCCGGATGAATACAATGGGTGGAAGGTGCCTGAGGTGCTGCTCAGTGGTGATCATAAAAAAATCGCCGAGTGGCGAGAGAAACAATCCAAAAAGAAATACCCCCTGTTGCCCTGAGTTTATCGAAGGGCTATGAAGGAGGTATAGAGCGACCCTCGTGCTTGCCCGCCGAAGCCTCGGCGAAGGTGGGTAGGGTCGTTTTTTTACCCACTGTTTCTAGCAGGCGACGTAGAGCTCGACGTGGTTCGGCACCAGCTCGAACGAGACAATGCCCGCCTCCTGCCGGTCACCAAAGCGGACGACGTCGAGAAGCTGCACAGCCTGCAAGGCCGAAGACTCGAGGATGTGACCGCTACGCTCCCTGGCCTCGGCATCACGTACGAGCACGAAGGCCTCGCACAGCTGGATCTCCTCTGCGGGGATCTCGATCTTCCGTGCGTGGGAATGGCCTCGGTCGATGGCGAAGACGCCAACCGACTCACGTCGAGCTGAGTTGTGCCCGATGCCTCGGCTCACACCGAGGAAGCGGAGAGGAAGTCCCTCGGGTGACGTGATCTCACGCAGGGTCTTACCCTTGAGGGATCGGCAGTGGTTCAGAACGTCCGTGGGAATGCTCTCGAGCAGCGTTTCGATTGCGTGACGTTGTTCAGCAACGATGGCCATGGGGATCTCCTTCGGCTTCACATCACGACGGAATGTCGTAAGGTGAAGGAAAGGGTCGTGGCGTGTTCACGACCAGTGTTTTACTTGCTCGGCGGCCAGGTGTCCTGCGCACAGGGACGGCACAGCGTGCGACGCATGTCGCCGTGCGCCATTCCGCTTGGGAAGCCGCGCCTGGGAGTTTCTTCTGGAAGCGCGAACGTCCGTGCTCGCTGGAAGCATTCCTCGAAGAGCTGGATGGACTCGTCGCGCTCTTGAGCAAAACGTAGGTCGCACAGACTTTCGATGACCCACACCGTCCCATCAATGAGGATCAGGCGGTTATCCTCGACGAGGAATCCGTGCGCATCCTGGAACTGGAGCCTGGCGTAGGCCTCAGCGAGGACAGAGGGCCGAGCGAAGTACATGTCGGCCCCCTCATCACCATCTTCTGGAAGTCGATAGATTTTTTTGACGGCTTGAAGGTGTGCGGGTGTGATCTCAGGCATGGCCAGTTGCTCGGCCTTCCAGAGATCGGGGAAGTGGTACGGGCAGGGCTGGAAGAGGATCATGTGGACTCCTTATGAATATGCATGCAAAAAAAGAGACGCCTTCCCATCATGGAAAGGCGCCCAACAAAAAATGGACTCGGCATCTTTCCCACAATGGGGCTAGATTTCGCACCTGTTTCGATTGCTCGAAAGGTTGCGGGCAGGTCATTGGGCTAGATCCCTCGCTGCACTCTTTATACGTTTCTTCAATTGTAAAACCACTCTAGCCAGTCTCGATGGGATTGTCAAATTGAATTCATTGTTTCTTGAGCACAATCAATTGTCCGCACGCAGCGGCGATGTCATCGCCCATGGTTTTGCGAGTGGTAGTGGTAACACCGTTTGACTTGAGATGTTTGACGAATGCTTCGATGGCCTTTGGGGTACTGCATTCAAACTCGACGCCGGTCAGGTTGTAAGGGATGAGGTTCACGCGCACTTTTCCAATTCGTTTTACAAATTTCGCAAGCGCCTGCGCATGCAGAGGGGTATCGTTTACTCCTTTAAGCATCACGTATTCAAATGTGAGATGGTGTCGGCGGTTTCCAAATTTTTCTAAATACGCATGGCACCACGCCTCCAGCTTTGGAAGGAATTCATCGTAGGAGGTTGGAACGATTTGCTTTCGAGTGCTCGCAACTGCACTGTGCAGGGAAACAGCCAGACGCACATGCGGCCACTGGTCATCGGTCAGGATTTGCTCAAGGCGGGGGAGGACTCCAACCGTTGAAACGGTCATGCGTGTTCTTCCGATATCTGTATATTCCAAGATAGTGTTGAGCGTCTCTCGGACGTTTTCGTAGTTGGCGAGCGGCTCACCCATGCCCATGAAGACGATGTTGCTAATGTGTTGAGAAAGCTCAGGGTGTGCGGTGAGGTACTCCTGCCAGAAACGATATTGGTCGATGATCTCGTCAGCAATCAAACTTCGGGTGAGACCCATCTTTCCGGTGGCACAAAATCCACAGCGCATCGCACAGCCAATTTGTGAAGACACACAGATCGTCCATGACCCACGAGGATTCTTCATGAGGACGGTTTCGATTTCTTTTTCACCCTCAACCATCAACAAGGCTTTATGGGTATCGCCGTTTCCACTTATCAGCACCTGCTCTTTGCGAACAGACATCCAAGGGATCGCTTCAAGTGACTCACGCATCTGTGCGGGGAGACTGGTGAGGTCCTTCCAGCTTTCTGCATCAGAAAAAAGTCCCTTCTGGATTTGCTTGAAGCGGAATGATGGCTCTTTTGGAAAGAGCGATTCAAATTGTTGTTTGCGTGTTGGCTGTGACATAGAAAATCAGGAGACATGCTCCTGATTATTACTCGCTTTTCATTTGTTTTTCAAGTTTTGTGATGTTTGCCAAAAGAGATGTTTTGCTCTTTTGCAAGGAGGTCAGCTCCTTTTTGATGTCACCTAGGAGATTTTGAAGTTCTTTTGTGTGTGTGTTGATGGTAGCTTTTGAAATGGTTTGATTTTTCTTCAGCATAGATTTCAGATTTTTATCTTGTTATAGAATATGTTATCTTTAAAGCAATTATAACACAGTATTTATTCTATGTCTGATATATTAAAGTATATACCGGAGGGAAGAGGAGAGGCACTTGGAAGAGTAAAAGAGCCTGTTCGTAAGCGTTTAGAAAAAAAAGGGGATATTGAAAAGGAGTTAAAACAATACGATTCGATCAAACAAGAAATCGATGGTTATTCTTTGGAGTTGGATACAGCACGGCTCCGGCTAGGTGTTTTACGTAGGATGGCAGACACACAGCCGGTGACGGACGCACTCATCGAAAAAAGCGAGGAAGGTGTTCGTGAGCTGCAAGGCCGTATTAAACGAGTGGAAGCAATGTTAGGGGAGGTGAACGTGCGTGCGAGTATGTTGGCTGTAGAGCATATCTTATTGCATGGAGATGTTGATGGTTCTGCAGAGTTACTGCGCGATATTGTTCGTGAATATCAAGAAAGCGTTGAACAGAAAAAAGCTGAAAATGATCAGAAGCTTGAAGAACTGGAAAATAGCCGGGATGAGGCGAAGTCACAGATCCAGCAAAGAACAGAAGGCATACTTGCACTGGCGGAGGAGGTTTCCATTCCAACAGCTCCCAAACTACAGCCATATGACATAGGTTCCTTAGAAAGAGGAGATAGAGACTATCAATCGCAAATGTACAGTGTGGATGATTGGGTGGGTACGATGTCAAAACGGATCGGCTCTTCTCGTGATATAGAGAGGGCGTTGACAGATGCAGAGAGGATTCTTGATATCGCCACTCGACCCTTTAAGGTTGCTCTGGATATTCAGGGCCCAAAACTTGACTTTAGCATTGACGATATTTTAGAGAAAAAAGTGGACCAACAATTAGATGAACACTTACAGCAGGTAACAAATGAGCGCGATGCACACGCAAAGACAAAACCAACAAATGTTCTATGGCTGCGGAACGGTGCTGTAGAGACGTGGGCACGAGAAGAGAATCGATTAGACCGCATTGTTTCTGACACAGAAAGACATGTAAGGAGTCAAAAAGATTGGCTGGAGGAGCAACGTCGAAACTATAATGAAGCCCAGAAGAGGTTGATAGAATACACAAAGAGACAAGAGACACTAAAAAAGTTTGAGATATTGAGTAAGGATCTTCGTTCGTCAGTCGAGACGTACCTTAATACTAGACATGATGCTCAGTACTATGGGAATGGTGGTTACAGACACCAGAATTGGGCGGAGCTTAAGGGTGAGTCAGAGCGAGTCCAACAGATGCTCGAGGCTCTTACTCAGGATGTTGATCATCCACTCTACGAGCAAGCTAAAAAAGACGTTGAAGCCATCAGAGCATCATTGTCAGAAGAGTAAAAAAAATCCCCCTCGGGGGATTTTTTGATGAACGTTATTCTGTCTTTTCCTCAGGAGCAGGTTCTTCCTTTGCTTCCTCAGCGGGAGCTTCTGCGGCAGGAGCTTCTTCAGGTGCAGCCGCCGCTTCAGCAGCTGCTTTTTCTTCAGCAGCTTTTACCTTCTCTGCCTCAGCCTTTGCCTTAAGAGCGGTTTCTTTTTCCTTTGCTTCAGCAGCCTTCGCTTCCATCTTGCCGGTGCGCTTTTGAGAGATGTGGGTTGCCCCGCGCTTTTCTCCTTCAACGATCTTTTCGTCTACAAAGAGGTTCCAGACAGTGTTGGTCGCTTCAGCTCCTTGGCTGAGCCAGTACTTGACGCGATCTACCTTTAAGACCAGTTCGCTGGGGGTCTTACGTGGGTTGTAGTGACCAAGAATCTCTACATTGTTGGCCCATGGGTCGCGATGCTTTGGCATCACAACAACTCGGTAGACAGGGGCCTTCTTTTTTCCTACACGTGAAAGTCGGATTGATAACATGTTGTTTGCTTAAGTTTCGTCAGTTGAGCGTTTGACGGTGCTGAGAGAGTAGGGGATTTCACCTAGATTGTCAATCAATCAATTAGGAAATACGAGAACGTGTCGGTTCTGGCATCAATCTGATTACAAGATTTTGGTGATAAATCACCCTCCTCAGGCAGTGAGGGTTTTGCAGGAATATATAAACACCTGAACGGCAATTCTGGAGTTCTTAACATAAAAAATGGCTAAATTTACTATAAATAATGTCAGACACTCTTGACAAAATGGTCAAAATGAGGTAGAGTGTGCGCATCAAGGATGAGAGGAAGAAGAGCCTTTCATCTGTGAACCCTACAATTACCTATTCTCTGGGGAGAGAGTATTGAAAAAAGCCATGAAGGCTTTTTGGCTGATTGTTGAATCTTTCCTACCAGAACGAATCAACAATCAGCTTTTTTTGTTACATCCCTGGCGCGCAAGCAATTGCACCCCACGGATGGCCGGTGAGCCTGATCGCAAGATCAACAACTCGCCGGCCCGTTCTTTACACCGGTTCTAATCACTGCCAACACGCGGGGAGGGTAGATCCACACAGATCTACCCTCCCCGCGCGTTGAACAAGTGCTCGACGATAGAAACCCCCTAGCCGGAACATATCGGCAAAAGGAGAGCGTATGTGGAAGAAGACCTGGGTCGTGCTCGTCAAGGATGGGCATGAGCCCAAGTTCGTCCACGGGCTGCTTCCGGGCAGCCATGTGATCGAGTACGTCGAGTACTCGATCATCGTCACCTTCGAGGTGACGGGGAAGTGGGAGGTCGACTGCGAGGTCGACGGTGGGGTGTGTGACTACCACAACCCCGGCTGTTATCTCGACGCCGCCGAAGTCTCTGTGACGTTCGGTGGCCACTGACCCCGCTCTGACCCCCACCAGGAATCGGCCTGGTGGGCACGGCTCAAGTGTACGCATCACTTGAGACCTCAACTGAGCTTCTGAACATAAGACATTTATTCAGACACTCTGTTGAGGAAGATCCCTTCCTTACCCTCGGAGTCGTGCCTGGCCGGCATGACCCCTTCCCACCACCTTCGGGCCGTGCCCGAAAGGAGTTCCACCATGGCCAAGACCCTGACCCCCACCGCCGCCCGCCTCGCCTCCGCCCGCAAGGCCCTCGCCCTCGTCGAGTCGATGCACCCCATGCAGATCCTGGAGGTCGCCCTGGCTCCCAAGACCAAGACCCCCGCCCTGGCCCCCACCACCAAGACCAAGAAGACCTCCACCGAGAAGAAGCCCACCCAGCTCGAGCGCCTCCATCGCCAGATGGAGGGTGCGTCCCGCAAGTACCGCGCCCTGCGGCACAAGGCGGTCGAGGCCCTCCGCGAGGCCGGCCTCGCCGGCACGGGCAAGGCGCACGTCGATCTGGACGTCGAGTCGGCGGTCGAGAGCATGATGATGCTGGTCTCGGGCCGGCTCGACTCGATCGAGAGCCTGCTCGCCGGCAACGGCCTCAAGCGCTCCCAGCGTCAGCGCGCCGAGCTCACCCGGGACCTGCTCGCCGAGGCGGACTACCGCCTGCGCGAGCTCGCCCGCCAGGCCAAGGAGGTCACCCGGCTCGAGGAGCGGATCGCCGCCCTCGAGGCCACCCCCGCCCCCCAGCAGGCCGCCGCCGCGAAGTAGCCTGCTAGTCCCAATCCGCACGGGACGAAAAACATAGTGCGGATACACCGATTCCCCAAACCCCTTGACCCCAGCGAAGCGACACCCTCGGGTTCGTCGCAGGCCGGTTAAGGAAAGGGAATCTTCACCGCGGAAATATACCGCAAAGGAGAAAACAGATACCTGACCCAAGCGCGAGTAGGAACGCGCAGACATAAATGCCTACCTTATGACCCCCGACTGGGTTCCCACCACCACCACATCCCTTGAGTCGGCATTGGGTGTGGCAGTTGATCTCTGCGAGGATCGCGCGACCAGCGTCTACTGGTCATCTCACGCAGGGTCGATTCAACGCATGAATCGATCCCGCCAACTGAATCTCTGAGAGAGCTCGGAGGTTCTGAGGCGGTACCTTCACCAACTAAACATCCCTGAAACTGAAGCACTCGTCCGTCGACAAGCTCGGGAACTAGACACTTGAGTCTCAAGGATGGCCGGTGAATCTGAGCTTGTTCAGGCAACTCGCTGGCCCGTTCCTTACACCGTGATGACAGAACCTTGCAGATACCGTCTGCAGCGTTCTGCAATCACCCCCACCAATGGAGGATTCCATGGTCGCCTTCGACATCGTTCCTACCCTCATCACGGATAACCACCTCATCGAGGACGAGCTCCTCGATGAGATCTTCGGCCCTGACACGGGGGAGGATGTCGAGTCGGATCCGCTCGAGGATCTCTGGCACGACTTCAACCCCGACTAGCAGCCGGGGCCGCCGCTCGCTCAGCCCGACATTCGTCGGGCGCCACTCAGAGCTTCTGAATCTTCAGATGTTCTGAAAGGTTCATCTCAAAAATCCGGATGAAGATCCTCTATCCAACTTGGTGGCTCCCTGAGGGGAGGTCTGCCAAGGAGGAGAGAGAAACGTGTCCAGTTCGACTGCAACAGCAGAAGACTGGCTCGGGAAATCAAGTGATTCGACTAGGCCTGGCTTACTCGATTTCACACCCCCGATTTCCACGATGTACACCAGAGCTTGCTCTTGTCACTGCATCACTTCTTCTCTGGTTTTGTAAGATGAACCCACCAACCCACTCATGAGCATCCCCATGAGCTGAGTCATTGATTGAGCTCATCTCGTGAGTGGATTGGTGGAAACAAAAAACACCCCTTGCGGGGTGCTGACTCTAGAATTCCAGTTTGATATTCGCATGCGCAGCGAGCTGTTTCACGAATCCCTCAAGCCGGTCGGACTTTGCACGAAGTGCAGCGAGTTCAATGTCGAGTTTTTGGTGAAGGCCAATAAAGCTATCAACATGACTCATGATATCTGATCTCAACTCAAACAACGACTGTCGATGTTCATCTCGAGTAACCATATTGTCCTTGAGGTAACCTACGATCTCAAGGATATCATTGAGTGTTCTCTCTTGATCCATACGATGTCACAGTAGCACATCCAAGCAACGGTCTTCAACTGAACCGACGAGCCAGACTCGCCGTGTCCGTTGAGGAGCCGCCCTAAGCTCCTCGTGCTCGCCCACGTGGGCCAGCGCAAACTCTCCAGCTTCGGCTGGCTCAGCATCCACCGCCGAGTAAGCGGTCAGGTGGCCGCAACCCTTCCGTGGGTGGATCACGGAATACAAGGAGGGCTCAGCCCATCATATAAAAGGAAGCGACTGGAGGGTTAACGGCTGCATTTCGGTGTAGGTCTGAACCTGGGGTCATTGACCAGTCGTGGATTAAAAAAATGACCCGGCGCACTATGCCGGTTTGCCCAACAGAGAGTTAGGAAAGGGTAGTGATACCTGAGTACGAAGCGAGGCTGTTGGAAGCAACCGCTCGGGGTAACTCGAGGCGTCGGGGAGTGGCAACACTCCGAAGGGTCGCGCTAAAGCATGGGAGCCAACGTTGATGAGGCTCTGAGGTCTGGCAAACCAACTCAACAAACAGGCCTTCTGACTTGGGCCCCTCAGTTCAGCTGAGTTAAACGAAGTCTTCCTCTTGCAGATGGAGGTCAATCTGCACTTTGGTCGGCTGAGATCGACTCGTTGGACAGGCCGCGCCTGTATCCCGTTGTCTGTAACGAAAAACAGATGACTTTCGCCAGTGGCCAGTAAACAGCTGGTTGTTGGTGTGAAAGCAACAGGTTTCAGACGGTGCCTGCACCCTACCGTCACCACTAAAGGAGGGAGTCCATGCACTTCCGTCCGCTCCTGTTCTACGAGTTTTGAACTGCGCTACCCCTGCGCGACAGGGGATGAGTCCTCGGCTCGACTTGTGAAGTCGCCGGGGCCTCTAAACGACCTGCCCCGGCCGACACGATGCTCACGCATCACTCACTCGTCGACGCCGGGGTCCTCAACCGAGCACTCGAGTTCAGACCCGCCTACTGGCAGGCAGGCTCGAGAGATCAGTTGAGGAAGCTTCATAGGGAAGCTGTCTGTCTTACACCGAGCAGGAGGCACAATGCTCGAAACGGTGATCTCAGGGATTACCCAGATTGGGTTCTTCGGATGGGGCGTGGCGCTTCTCTCCTGCCTCTTCCGAAACCAAACGGGTCGGAAGATGGGCATCATCGGAGTCGCGATCGGGATCGCCTCGATCGTCACCATCTACATCCTCAGGGTCTCAGGACCCTGGGGACTGCTGTCACCCCTCGTCGTCATGACGGGGTGGCTCATGTTTCTCATGGTCACCAAGATCGACGAGGCGGAATTCACCGTCGGTCGGGTGAACATACGGTTCAAGGTTCAGCCTCGGGTACCCAAGGAGCCCGAGGACCCCGAGGGCGACGAGCTCGATGTGGAGGGCAAGATCCTCCCGTTCGAGCGGCCCACTCGGAGCGACACGACCCCCCGTCCGCTCTGAGAAGACTCTCTCCCGCCCACCAGGAATCGGCCTGGTGGGCACGGCTCAAGCATTACGCGCTTGAGACCTCAACCGAATCGTTGAACACGTTTCATCGCGTCAGTTGAGGAATCCATCCTCGCCTGGTCATTCGACCACCACTTCCCAGGAGCCAAGGCATGACCCCCCAACGCACCCTCGTCGAGGCGCTGCAGGAAAAGCAGCGTCTCGAGGCCGAAGCTGCCAAGATGTGGCAGGAGACAGCCGAGAGGTTGGCCGATCTGATCCCGTCCTCGCTCGGTGCATTCGCCGAGTGTGTGGGCTGGGTGAGGTCGAGCGAGATGTCCCAGTTCAGGCTGGTGCATTTCATCGACATGGTGGTGCAGAGGCACCGCCGCCGCTACAACCCCTACCTCATCGCCTTCCGCCTCCGGTTGGACGATGAGCAGGTCTTCGAAAGCATCGAGGTCGCCAGGCAGGCGGTCGAAGAGCTCGCCGAAGCCTGGAAGGAACACCTTCTGCTCGAGATCGTCGAGCAGGACAGCGAGAAGGTGGCTGTCCTGGTCTACGTCGTCGGGCTCGACTACGACGCCGAGTAGCACCCCAACTCTCCCCACCAGGAATCGGCCTGGTGGGCACGGCTCAAGCATTACGCGCTTGAGACCTCAACCGAATCGTTGAACACGTTTCAGCGCGTCAGTTGAGGAAACACTAGACCAACCTCTCCTGAGGTTTGGGAGCATTCATGTCCTTTATCGACGCCAAGCGGGTGATCGAGAGGGCCATGGCCTCGGGGCACATCATCAATGTGCAGATCCGTGGCCGTGGTGTTCATCGAGGTCGTCCCGTCCTCAAGCGTGGGTACACCGCCCACTTCAACCTGGAGGTCGACCCCGACCTCCCGCACATCTCCGACATCTACTTCGGTGATGTCGAGGCGATCTTCCACTTTCAGGCGCACCGCCAAGCGGTCGCAGCCTGAACCACCCACCTACCGGAGCTGTACGTGAAGGAAGTCGAAAAGTTGTTCCGCCACCTCAGCGACCTCTCGGAGATCGCGCTCAACACCCGTCGGTCGGGCCATCCCAACAAGCACGCGGAGGCCAAGCTCCGCGATGCGAGGAAGGGCATCGAAGCCCGCCGTCGCCTCGATGAGGCTCGTCGGCATCACGATGAGGCCGTGACCGCCTACAGTGAGGTGATCCTTCTGCCTCACGTCGACGAGGACGTGCTCACACATGCGGACGAGCGTCTCAGGCTCGCCCAGCGTGAGCTCGAGAAGCGCCAGAACACCCACACCCTCACCATCCAGCCAAGGGGACTGCTGCGGGAAGTGGAGTGTCTTCTCCAGGTTCCGCTCGCAGCCTGATCCGACCTCCACAGCTAGCCGTGCGAACGAGACACCCCAACGAGGAGTCTCGTTCGCACAGCCTGCCCCGTCACGAGTACTCAAAGGAGACTTGTTTTACGGGGCTCCTCAACACAGCTCTCGAATTATCCACGCAGCGTCCAACCATCTTGGATCACGTGGCACGTCGAGTACTGTGTTGAGGAGGAAAAATATTTGACTGGCTCAGAGATTTGATCGACCAGTTCTGAGCTGAACAAGAAGCTGTCTCAACGAGGCAGCATAACCCCAGAGGAGTGAGCATGGACCAGAAGCATGTTGCTAGGCTGCACCCGAAGTACAATGTCGAGGAGGCGAACGATGGGCTGATCCTCGTTGTCGACCTCGAGTATGAGGGGTTGAGCACGGACGTCAGCTACGTTGTGCGCAAATCGACCCACGTGGCGAGCGGCATCGAGACGATCTACTCCGGCTTGATCCATTCCTTCCGCTTCGGTGTGGAGGTGCACATCCCGGAGGAGGGCATGTTGCCCGCCACCGACGTGATGGTCGGCAGCGACACCTTCGAAGTCATCCATGCCGAATCGCGGACGCAGGTCCCGATCGGGCAGACGACCAGAACCACTGGTCGTCTGATGCGAGAGATCCGCATCTTCGTGGGTCCCAACGCCATGGAACAGATCGTCGAGTTTCTCGGGAGTCCCAAGGATCCCGAGATGTGCCGGCCTCTCGAGTTGGTGCGCTAGAAAGCTGCCCCAACGTGGTGGTTCGAACAGACGCGTTCGAACCACCTCACCCCCACCAGGAATCGGCCTGGTGGGTACGGCTCAAGTGTGTGTATCACTTGAGACCTCAACCGAATCGCTGAACTATCGTTCAGCGCGTCAGTTGAGGAAAACTTCTCTCCACCATTGGTCACACCAACCTGCTCGTGAGTTATTTGCGAATAGGTTGGTGCGACTGCTGAACCTTCCTTGAGATTCTCTCTTGGATCAGAGTAAAGGCAGATAGCACCCGGTGGATTTTCCCACCAACAAGGTTCACGATGGACATCCTCGAATGGGTGAGGAAGCAGCAGGAGGCCCTCCCGAGTGGGAACATCCGTCTTCGAGTGAGCCACTCGAAGACGGACTACCTGAGTGGAGATCCTGGAGAGTGGCAGCAGGGGAGCCAGGAAGGAAACCTGAGCTTCGATAACGGCTGCTGCGAGGCATCCTTTTTCGAAGGCGCAGTTCGCGTGCGCCTCAGCCCCACCGTCGGGGTCGAGGCGACGGCGTTCGCAGATGAAACCTGGAAGGTCGTGCGCACGGACATGCACGCCGTCTTCTGGGACAACAATCCCACCGGCGGGGACATCTACTACGTCGCCATCGTGAGCTGACCCCAGCGGGCGGTCCTGGAAAACGATCCAGGACCGCCACACCGATCTTGTCAGAATCATTCGATTATGGTATGATCGGTGCTTCTTTATTTCCGTTTAGTTTTCTGTTTGCGAATGGTCGCATGCAGGAGCATCTGAAAGGAAGCCATCTGGCGGGAGGCCAGCGTACCCGTCACCCACTGGAGTGAGCATGAGTTCAGAAGAAAAGAGGCCTGTCTCAGTCAGGTATCTGCTAGGCGTCCTGACGGGTTGCTTGGTGGGATGTCTGTGGTTCTGGTTCCTGACCCAGCCTTTCGAGAAGATCATCCTTCTCGTCGAGCGGGTCAAGCACACGCTTTGGATTGATCGCGATAGCGTCTTCATCGGCCAGGTCTTCGACGTCGACCACGTCTCCGTCTGGGAGATCACCAAGTACGAAGATCACGACATCGTCGTCAAGTACGTGTGGATGGATCAGGACTCCATCTTCTGGCGGCGAGATGCCCAGGATGGGGTCACCTCTATCGGTGACGATGAGGTCTGTCCGGAGCACGTCTGCTTCAAAGCCTTCGACTCCTACGAAGAGGCCCACACATGGGCGTACAACCGACGCAATGACTTGATTCTCACGCGGATCAACGACAACTGAGAGCCAACTGGCTCTCTTTTCGATTTAACCAAAAAATCCCATATGGGATTTTTTGGTTTATCGTCTGGCTGTGTTGCCTTGGGCCACGTCTTCCAGGTGCACGCTCAGGAGGTTTGAGACACCGTCGTCGCTCATAGTGACTCCATAGAGGAGGTCGGCCTTTTCCATGGTCGCACGGTTATGGGTGATGATGATGAATTGGCTATTTGCGGAGAGTTCTTCGAGGATATTTGCAAACCGTGTGGTGTTCGACTCATCAAGCGCTGCATCCACCTCATCGAGGACCACAAACGGTGCGGGGTTCACGGCCATGATGGCACTCACGAGCGCAATCGACGTGAGGGCACGCTCGCCACCTGAGAGCAGGTTGAGGGCCTTCATACGTTTCCCTGGCGGAGTGGCTTGGATGTCGACACCGATGATTGGACTTTGGTGCTTCTCGAGCTCCTCTTCAATCCGATCTTCTTTTTCACGCTCAGCTTCACCCGTGTCAGCAAATGCTCGTTCAGGGGTCACGCCTTCCTGCTCGTCTTCGTCAATCTCTTCACGTGTCACGTTTACAAGTGCACAAGATCCGCCGCCAAAGAGGAGTTTAAAGTACCGCTGGAATTCTTTGTTGATTTTCGAAAACGCCTTTTTGGATTGTTTAGAGATTTGTTCGTCGAGTTCTTTGATAACTTTTTCGGTTGAACGCAGGGCTCCATGTAGGTCCTTCACTTGTACATCAAGAAATTCATAGCGTTCACGAATTTCTTCATATTCCTGGATGATTTCAGGATCGATTCCACCAATGAGTTCAAGTTTGTAGCGCAGGCGCTGAATTTCCGCATAGGCCTCTTGGCCTATCGTCTCAGTTGTTCCACGTTCGGTTCGGACATTCACCGCCCGATCCTTCATAAACTCATCCATTTCACGAATGAGGTTTTGCTGACGTTCCTCATAGCGAGCGAGATCAATCTGAAGGGTATTGCGGCGGTTTTCGAGGAGGTGAATTTGTGTCTGTTTCTCACGCAGGGTGCGCTGCGATTCAATCAGTTCTGTGCGCACGGTTTTTTCTTTGGTGGCGTAGGAGTCGATTTCTTGCTCCAGTTGTTTGAGTTGATCCACCAGGTGTGTTTCCTTCTCCTTCAGATCTTTGAGTGTCTTGGTGAGCTTTGGATCGGGTTTAATATCCTGTGGATTTGGTCGCTCTAGACGTTTTGAGAGGTCTTGTGAACGATGGAGGAGTGCGTCAATGGCTTTTAGAATTTCTGGAAGGGCTTGAATCGTTCGCAATCCTTTAAGTCCGGTCGTGAGGGCTTTGACCTCGTCAAGAATTTTAATCAGTGGAAGCGGTGCCCAGTTCGATTGTGCACGTACTTTGGTAAGTTCGATTTCTTTTTCCGTTTTGAATTGTTCATCACGCAGAGTGTTCCGTTCGCGCTGAAGCGTTCGGTATTGCTGTTGTAGTGTTTGAAGCCCTGTATCTTCTTGAGTGTCTGTCCGTTCGATTTTTTCAGCCTCTTGCTCAAGGGCTTTCAGCTCAGCACGTTCTGTGTGGATTTCTGATTCAGCTGTGCTGAACCTTTGGCGGACTTCTTCAAGCTGGTCAACAAGGGTCCACCACTGAGCTCCATAGTACTGTTCTTCAAGTGTGTGCAGCTGTGCTTCAACCTCTCCACGTTTTTCCAGTCGACTGGCTTGTCGTTTGAGCGAACGCAGGCGTGGCTCGATTTCTGTGAGAAGCATTTCGACATCCGCTAAATTTTCATGCGTGCGTTTAAGCTTCAACATGGCCTCATGGCGTTTGATCTGAAATTGTTTGACTCCCGTTGCGTCATCAAAAAAGGCTTTGCGTTCCTCTGGGGTTGAGACAAGTATATGATCAATCATGCCTTGTCCAATGACCGAGTAGGACCGCTGACCAACGTTTGCTTGTGCAAGGAGAAGTTGAATGTCATTGAGACGAACCTTTGAGTCATTTAGGAGATACTCTGAATTTCCATCACGAAATAAACGTCGGGTGATGACAACCTGACTGTAGTCGATGGGCATGGCCCCATCTTCGTTATTGAATGTGAGACTGACTTCTGCGAATCCAGCCCGTCCACGTCCCTCAGATCCAGAAAAAATAATATCCTCCGATTTCTTTCCTCGAAGGAGTTTCAAACTCTGCTCGCCAAGGACCCATCGGATCGCATCAGCGAGGTTGGATTTTCCTGAACCGTTTGGACCCACCACGGTGGTGATGGGTTTTCGATCCTCTCTTGGTGCAAGGAAGGAAAGTTGTGTCTTTTTTGCGAAGGTCTTGAATCCTTGGAGTTCGAGTTTCGTCAGGTGCATATCCTTAATTTACAGGTGCGAGCATTATAGCATGCGATAATGCTCGCAAGCGACATGATATGGTTGACGCGCCGTTTTGGGTGCGGTAGGTTAATTTGCTTATGGAATCTTATATCCACAAACAAATTTACGATCTTCTCCTAAGTGCGACAAACCCGGTACTTGTTTCTGATGAGCGTATTGACGGAGATAGTCTTGGGGCTTCGCTTGCGATCGCTGATTTTTTCATTGGGTTAGGGAAGCGTGTTCCTGTCTTTGTCGCAGAGCCCGTTCCTGAGAAATATCAATCGTTACCAAACATCAGTTTGTGCACGACAGATCGATCGGTGTTTCACGATGCGTCCATTGACCTTCTTGTGGTGTTTGATTGCTCTGATGAGACATTTGTTCAGTCGCTTCTTGAGCTTATTCCAGGTGAACCAACAGTTGTGAATATCGATCACCACACAACAAACACACGGTATGGCCACGTGAATCAGGTGCTTGTTGATGCACCAGCGACCGCAGAAGTAGTTCATCGATTTTTTGAACACAATCAAATTGTCCCAAGTAAAGACGCAGCAACCTGCCTGCTGACAGGACTCTGCTTTGATACAACAGCATTTTCAAATGCAGCCACGAATGAGCGAGCGCTTGATACCGCATCAAGTCTTGTGATGCGTGGGGCGCGCGTACAAGATGTGATCCGCGCCATGTTTCAAAATCGTTCCATTTCAGCATTGCGTGTCTGGGGGGTGGCACTTGAACGCTTGTTTCAGCATCCAGAGTTTGGCTACATCTCAACGTGTTTGACACGAAAAGATATTGAGGAGAATCAAGTGACGGATGATGAGATTGATGGACTCTCGAACTTTTTGAATCTTGTGACAGACACAGGAACACTGTTTGTTTTGCGTGAGACCACTGATGGGGGAGTGAAGGTCAGCATGCGTTCGCTCGATCGAGATGTTTCTGAGATCGCACGCGCATTCGGTGGAGGGGGGCATAAGCGTGCGGCTGGGTTTACCCTCGAGAATGCGCACTTGATTGAGCGAGAAGGAAGGTGGAAGGTGGAAAAGGTCGTACGATCGTAGTACAGTAGGGGCGTTGTAATGCAATATTTATGAATACATACTCACTCAGTTCGAACGAGACACCAGTGGTGGATCAAATCCTCATCCCGACCGTTATTGAAAAGACACACATGGGGGAGCGGGCCTATGACATCTATTCACGTCTCCTGAAAGATCGGATTATTTTTCTTGGGACAGCGATTGATGACACTGTGGCCAACTTGATTATCGCTCAGATGCTTTTTTTAGAGAGTCAGGATAAGAAGGCTGACATCAAGCTTTATATCAACTCGCCAGGTGGGTCCGTCACTTCTGGTCTCGCGATTTATGACGCCATGCAGTATGTGAAACCAGATGTTTCCACGATCTGTATTGGCATGGCAGCCTCAATGGGGGCTGTGCTCTTGGCTTCTGGGGCACCAAAAAAACGTTTCTCACTTCCGAACTCAGAGGTGATGATTCATCAGGTTCTCGGTGGGGTACAGGGGCAAGCAACCGATATCAAAATTCATGCAGAACGTATTTTGCAGATTAAGGACCAGCTCAATAACATCTTGGCGAAGCACACAGGGCAGAAGAAAACTAGGGTAGAACAAGATACGGAACGTGATAATTTCATGTCTGCGGCCGAGGCAGTAAAGTATGGTTTGGTCGATAAAGTGATCAAATAGGGGAAAAGTCAGTGGAGAAACACTGGATGGTCTCTGGATGAATTGATACTTTAAGATTCATTTTCATCCAAATTCTAAAAAATTGATAGCTAAAAACAGGCGCTCAAGCCTGTTTTTAGCTATATTTTCATCAGAAACTGACAAAAATAGAGTCGTTATGGCAAACAAATACGGCTCCCTTGCGGGGGCCGTCAAAATGGGTTAACATAGTCTTGGTGTTAACCCTTGACAAATTTAACCGTGATGTATAGACTTGGGTGTTATCTTAAGTCACGTTCTTGCTCTCCATTGTCATTGCACTCAGTGATCTGCAGGCACGACAAGCATGGGATTTCATAGCGTGGATACATCAGGCTCCGGCTCGATTTCTCCTCGTCTGAAATTTCTTGCCTGCAGGTCATTGTATGGAATGATCGGGACCCGGCTCTGCCGGGTCTTTTTTGTTCACGTCCCGATCTTACTTCTCTGAGCAACGAACATGCAAGCAGCATTGTGGATAAGGACTACTCCGTTTCAGTAGAATCTACTTCCCCCATAGATTCTTCTGACAGATTTTCGTCCAGCAGGGTCTCGTCTTCTTCAGTGACTTCAGGATCAACACCAATCAAACAAATTTGTGGGAGTGGACGATAGTGAGATGTATAGACCGTTTCTTCAATTGTTCCATCAGCATGTGTGACGGTATAGGTGAAGGACGCATCGGCTCCGATATGTGCTCCCTGACATTGTTCTACTCCAGGTTCCAGATTTTCTGTTTCAATGTACTGTGTTGCTCCAACAGGAATCCAGCGCGTAACGACTGGAGGTTCGTAGGTGCCTTTACGCCCATCAGATGTTCCCCAAAAAGTGAAGCGTAGGTCCTGCGTCTCTGTAAAGTTTTCTGCTTGAAAGAGAATGTAGTGATCCGTGTCGTTGGTGAATTTGTAGTCGGGGGCGGGTTCATAGATCGTTGCATCTGTTCCCGGATTTCCATTCGCTGGGTCGTTGTAGTAAGAAACGACGAGGGAATGGTTTTGACGTTCTGTGACCGGCAATCCTGCGTTCATGGTTGCACGGAACGTGGTGGTTCCAATCTGACATAACCCACCACCCAGCTCTGGTTCGATTTTGTCGCCCTTGATGACAAGCTCTGCAAGATAACCGTTTTCATACGTAAAGGGTCTGAGCGCCTCAATAAGAGAGAATGTTTCCCCTGGGGCAATCAGGAGTCCATTGAGAAGATCAACACCATTTTGGATATTGTGTCGACGATTGGTAGGGCTTCCTCGGTAACTTGAAGTTCCTGTTCCTAGGATTTCCGTAATTCCTAAATCGTTGATATCACCTGTTTTTACCATTGGTTCTTCAACAACCATTGCGAGATTTATAGGTTTATTTTTCCCTGAGAGTATCGCGACGAGAACACGTTGATAGGTTGTTTCTCCATCTACCTCACGCCCTTCTTCACTTTCTACAAAATCAGTTACCCGTCCATCCTTAACTTCAAGACGTGCGTTGACAGCGGCTTGGTTTACTTCCTCAGAGATTGTTGTAAACCACTGAAAGAATAAATCTGCATCGAGACTGATTGTTTCGGTATGAGTTGGGATCAGCATGGTTGCCAAGCTCACACTTGTGAGATCCCATGTTTTCTCGTCTTCCGTGAACGCAATAACATAAGGTGCGCGATCAAGCACAGCAGTTACCTGTTCGGCTTGTTTCTGAGCTTCATCTTTCGAAACAGAAGGGGAGACATCCAGCAGCTCAAGCTCAACAGAACCTCCATTTAACTGCGAGAGCTGTGATTCAAGATCAGAAAAGAAAAGATCTAGTTGAAACTCAATACCAGGTTCTCCTTCCTTTGCTTCAACCAGCCAACGTTCCTCAGATTCTGAATAAGTAACATCGAACGTTGTTGGGATAGAAAGGGTTTGTATGTTTGGGTAGAGATTGAGAAGACTTTGGGTGAGCTGACCTCGCTGTAGTTCAACAGAAACAGTTGTGCGTGTTGGATCGATGATTTCTGTGAGGAGATAGCCAATGTTGAGAATGGGGTTTGGGTGGCGTGTGTTTGCGAGCTGATCCACAAATTCATTGATGGAAAAATGGACATCTTCAATTAGGTCTCCTGAAACAAGTGTGACAAGAGGGAGTTGTTTTTCTTGGCTGTTCATCACAACCGTGATGCCTGTGGTAAGAATGGCGTCGACACGTTCTTGAATACGTTGTTCTGCTTCGCTTGTCGTCATTCCTCCAAGAGTGATGTCACCGATAGAAGACCTTGGGGGCATGCGACCATTGTAGCTCTCTGCCCAAACATATGCGGCGGACACGGCAAAGATAGTCAACGCAACAACGACGATTATTGGGAGTCTTGTCGTTTTCCAAAAACCTCCCACTTTTTTGTCTGAGAGGAGGTCTGACAGGTGTTCAGGGGTACTCATAGATCTTCAATTTCAAGAACAGGCACATGCCTATCCATCTCAACTTTCTTCATGCGGATGGTTAAGATGCCTCGTTTCAATGTTGCTGTCACAACGTCTGGATCGACATGAGCTGGAAGGATGATTGATCGAGAGAAGGCACCCCAGTGACACTCTTGTACGTGGGTGTTGTCATCGGTTGTTTCACTGCAGCCATGCTCGCGTGCCCCACGAATGGTGAGCGTATCTTCCGAGAGGGAAATATCGAGCTCATCAGCGGTCACGCCAGCGATAGCTGAGCGGACAATAAGATGTTCTCTTGTTTCCACAACATCAACAGCAAGCTGCCCTTCGTTTTGCGAAAGCCACTCGTTGTGCGCACTACTGAGTGATCCTTGGAATTCACTCATAACGTTACAATTGTACCTTAGTTGAACCCTCTGAGGCTAGCGTTTCCATCTTTCCTGAGACAGACCATAACAACTTAAATAGCTGCTCATACATTTCACGAACGGATTCACTCTCTACCATCCAGTGGAGCCCTTCTGACTTGGTTGATAAAAAAGCGACCGTGTTATCCCAGAACAAAAAACTAGATCGAAAATCAAGTTCTGGAGGAAGAAAACGAGCCTCGCGTCGTTCACGGGTATGAATCCGTGTGTTGTACTTTTTTATTTCCCGTGAACGGACACGCAGACTCTTGAGTTCAACTCCCGCTTGTACGCGGCGTCTGGTGTAATGATATTTTTCTCCAATGACATCCTGGAAGTCTTTTGCTGAAATGACCTCATACACCACTTTATGTTTACATTCTAAGGATGCGTTCAAAATTTCCGTGATGCGCTCGCGCTGGAACACTCGTAGTCGAGGTGTTGTCAGGGGGTCTGAACTAAGTTTGTCGAGAAGGGGGATAATCCCAGCGATTCCTTTCGCTTGCTCCTTAAGGATGTGTTTAAAGACGTTCGGAGGACTTGCCTCATACAGACTTCTGGTCTTGTGTTTACTTACGTCGACGACTCCCTTATCAACCAAGCGCTTAATCGTTGACTGGACCGTGCTTACAGGAAGTCCAAGTTCGTAGGCTAAAGGAGAAAGGGTGGTCTGTCCTTTAGAAAGAAGGCACAAATACACTTGTTCATCCTTTTCATTAAAACCAAAGTCCCTCAAGACTTCAGAGATTTCTTTATTTTCGTTAGGGGAAAGTGACACATGTGTGGTTCTTACGACGAATTTCGTAGAAATTTAAGCTTATTCTGTGCCTAAGAATAAGCATTTTTTTGTAATTTGTCAATTTTGAAACGATTTTTTATAGAGATAATGTTTGATGACTGCCATGATGGCCTTGCGATTGAGGAGATCGCAATCGTTCATTCCAACTGGAGGCAACAATGAAGGTTCTCTCAAGCCCTGGTCCCTGGAGTCTGACAGTGACCTGTCACTCGTGTAAGTCTCAACTGCTCGTTGAGGAGGGCGACGTAAAGGTTGGAACATTCGACGCCTGTTACTACGCGGGCGACAACGGTGAACGGCTTCCCTACGTCGAGTGTCCTGTCTGCGAAACGGATCTGAGGCTCAAGTGGAGTTCACTGCCTCCGGTAGTGACTCGTCGGCTTCATCACTAATTCAAGGAGAACACCATGAACATGCAACTGACGGTCGATGCGGTGCTGACGGATGGAGAACAGGTGTTGCTCATCCGGCGCGCGAAGGACCCCTTCCAGGGCAAGCTTGCTTTCCCCGGAGGGCGCGTGGACCCTGGTGAGACCGTGCTCAAGGCTGTTCAGCGTGAGTTGATGGAAGAGGTCGGGATTCATCTTGATGAAGACGACTTCACGCCACTGTGTGTCCTCGATGATCCAGATCGTGATCCGCGCCCTCTGCACTGTGCCGCACATGTCTTCTGGGCTCGTGTCACGACGGATCTGCTGCGGAGCGCAAAGGCGGATTCGGATGCAGAGAGTATCCATGTGATGTCTCTCGGCACGATTAAGTCGTGCGTCATGGCCTTCGATCACTACCTCGCCATTCTCAAGCTCAAGGAGGTGCTCGGATGAAGATCGTTCATTGCACATCAGTTCCTTCTTGGAGCCTTACGCTCCACTGCACGAACCCTTGGTGCATGTGCGAGCTCATGGTCGTTGAGAACGACCTGAGCTACGGCCCGTATCCAGAGGAAACACTCCTTGAGGGAGACGGGTTCCACATCACATGTTCTCGGTGCGGTCGCAAGATGGTCGTGCACCACACCATGATTTACGAGCCCACGGCCGAGCGCTTGCGCAAGGGGGGTTCGCACGGACGGATGTACTAACATCCGTCTTTTCTTTTTTGGTGTATGTGTATCTTGACACAAGGTGCTTGCACGGTTAGGCTCCTTGTACCAACCTTTTCCTGGTCCATGCGCCGATAAGACACACGGTTTCTTCATCGCATCGCCTCCTTCCATGGCCGCTCGTCCGATCAGTGTCTGTGACCAGGATCTTTTCTACAGCCTCGCTACGCACGCGAGGTTTTCTTATTTCAGGAATCTCTACATAAGTTGACCCTACACGAGAGAAAGAGTAGGTTGGGTTCCTGCCAGACTCACTGGCATAGGAGGGTTCATTGCCCATCGTCTTTCACATGGAGCCCACACGTCCTCCCATGAACTGGGAGGCGTTCAAGACTCAGATGCCCCGCCGCTCCATCGCCGTGGATGGATTCGTCAACGCACCTCCGTGCTATGACCTCCAGAGCCAGCACTTCAACTTCGATCATCATGCAGGTCCACCAAGACCTGCCATGCTCTCATCGGCCATGCAGGTTCGCTCCTGGATCCATGATGGTCTCCTCACGCTGCTCATGCCCACAGGGGACGAAGAAGTGCATGTCTGGATGAACGACTGTGATCCAGATGTGGCCCTGTGCTACTACGCCTTCGTGCACCACTTCATCGTTGCGCCGATGGTCAACCCTGCACTCAATAGGCTCTTCGGTCACGTCGATACCATGGACAAGCGTGCGGGTCTCGTGGACTTGCCGCGCGACATGGAGATCGTGCGCCAGGCCGCCTGGATCTTCCAGCCCTACTGGGACTTCAGGATGAGTGGGGCCCTTGATCGCAAGGATCCTGGGGAGCATATGGGAGTGCTTGAGAGTATCGCAGGTCGCATCGACGACTTCGCTTCAGCACGTGGAAAGTCTGTCTCCATTGAAGACGACTACGAAACCCTGCACAGGGGTGCGGGCTGGGAGATGGTACGTGAGATCGGACCACATGCGCGCATGAAGTTGGCACGACGCCAGGTTCGCGCCTTCGCAAGTGTTCGTCAGACGCCGAGTGGGCGTTGGTACTACACACTCTGCCGCTACGCCCCGGTCACCTACTGGTTTCCTGTTCCCGAGATTGGGAGAAGGTTGAGTGAGCAGGAGCCAGAGGCCGCATTCGGTGGCGGAGACACCGTCATGGGTAACGCACGCGGCCCAGGCAGTACTCGGGGTCCCGAGGAGATGGCTCAGGCCATCGATCAGATCTTGATACTTCTCAAGGTCAGCCCTCCGTAACACGAGAACCCACCAGGGTTCTTTTCTGTTTACAAAATATATTGCTTCCGGCAAGCTACCAAGCGTATGTATACAGGAATCATTCAGGCGCTTTGTCCTGTGGTGGAGATGGAAGACAAGCCAGGGCTTAAGACGTTTGTCGTGGAGCTTCCAGACTCGCTGATCACGGGACTCAAAATCGGAGCAAGTGTTTCGATTGACGGCACATGCTTTACCGTCACAAAAATTGATGGTGTGCGAGCGACGTTTGATGCGATGCAGGAGACACTTGCGAAGACGACGATCGGTGAGCTCAAGCAAGGCGACCGGGTAAACATCGAACGATCGGCAAAGATGGGAGATGAGATTGGAGGACATCCCATGAGTGGACATGTTTCGACCATGGCGGAGATCGTCTCTCTTGAAGAGAGCGATAACAACAAGGTGATGACGTTTAAAGTGGCTCCCGAGTGGATGAGATTTATTTTTTCAAAAGGGTTTATCGGACTTGATGGGGCGAGCTTAACGGTTGTTGATGCCGATAAGTCACAGGGGACATTTCAGGTTTGGTTTATTCCAGAGACGTTGAAGCTCACACGTTTCGGCGACAAACAGGTAGGAGATCGGGTCAATCTCGAGATCGATCCGCAGACACAGGTCATTGTCGAAACCACAGAACGTATTCTTTTGGAGCGTCACTAAAAAAGGACGTCAAAACGTTTTCGCTCGTTCATGGTCTCGTCATGGGGCAGGTGGGTTATGAAGCCAATTGGACTTGGAATCATGAGGCTAGAAATTCTTCCAGATCAGATTGACGCCCGTTTGAAGCCTCACGCACACGAGGCCATTCCAGCTTTAGCTGGGATGTTGAAGTAAGTAAGTATTGACATTCCGCACCTGATTCGTTAGATTGAGTGGTCAATTAGGGCCACTTGTGCAGCCATAAATAGCACAGAAACAAAGCCTCATGTTCCCTCAGTTATTCATGATTCATTGAATAAAGGAGGTTTTCATGAGGTTTTTGTTGTGGTGAATCGCGCCTTTCGGAGGTTGGGCGCGGGTCATCACGGGCAGGCATGACGCTTGTTACAATGGCCCTTATTTGGGCGCAGAAAGCGCCTTTCGCTGATAAGGAGACAGCAATGTCTCACATGAACACTCGAAACGGTTGCTGGTGCGTGAGCGTGCTGGCGATCGTCCTTTCCATCGGTGGCTGCGACACCGGCAAGGTCGCATTCGATCCGGACACTGGATACGTTCCAGGCATCGACGCCGACGGCGACGGATACACCGAGACCGAAGACTGCGACGACACCGACGCCAGTGTGCGTCCGGGTGCGACGGAGATCTGCGATGCGATCGACAACAACTGCAATGGCCTGATCGACGACGGGGTCATGAATACCTGGTACGCCGACAGCGACGCTGACGGCTTCGGGAACGAGGACTACACGATCGAAGCCTGTGGCATGCCGGAAGGCTACGCTGCGACTGCGGGAGACTGTGACGACGGCAACGCCGAGATCAGTCCCATCGCAGATGAAGTCTGCGACTACGTGGACAACAACTGCGACGGCGCGATCGACGAAGGGCTGTTCCTGACCTGGTACGAGGACGCGGATTCCGACACCTTCGGTGCTTCGGATACGTGGGCCGAAGCCTGTACTCAGCCCATGGGTTACGTCGCGTCCTCCTCGGACTGTGACGACACCAACGCCACCATCAACCCGGATGCAACCGAAGTCTGCGACGGAATCGACAACGACTGCGACATGCAGATCGATGACGATGACGGCAATCTGGATCTCAGCACGGCTGAGACCTGGTACGGTGATACGGACGGTGACGGGTTCGGAGACAGTTACTACACCGAGATCGCCTGTGAAGCTTCGGCTGGCTACGTCGAGAACAACCAGGACTGCGACGACACCAACGCCGACATCAATCCCAGTGTCCGTGAGGACTGTGGGGATCTGATCGACAACGACTGCGACGGCACGGTCGATTCGCCCGACACCCTCTACCTGGACGCCGACGCTGATGGGTACGGTGATCCGGACAGTTCACTCGTGACCTGTGAAGACGAGACCGGCTACGTCACCAATGCCGACGACTGCGACGACAGTACATCGGCCATCAGCCCTGATGCCGCCGAAGAGTGCGACACGGTCGACAATGACTGTGACGGATTCATCGACGAGTCCGACGTCATCGACAGGACGACCTGGTACGCCGACGATGACGCCGACGGCTACGGTGACGTGTCTGATACGGAAGAAGCGTGCACGCAGCCCTCGGGCTACGTGAGCGACGACACCGACTGCGACGATACCGACGCAGGCACGAACCCCGGTGCGGACGAGTACTGCGACGGCCACGATGACGACTGCGACGGTTCGACCGACGAGTCGGATGCTGTGGACGCCGTGGACTACTATCTCGACGCCGACGCCGACGGCTACGGCGACGCGATCTACTCGGTCACGGGGTGCTCCGCTCCCACGGGTTACGTCACGGACAATACCGACTGCGATGACAGCACGTCCGCCGTCAGTCCTGGCAAGACCGAGGTGTGTGATTACGTCGACAACGACTGCGACACCAGCATCGATGAAGGCGTCCTCACGACCTACTACACCGACGGCGATGGCGACGGGTACGGTGATTCGAGTGCGAGCACTGCAGAGGATTGTGTGGCCCCAAGTGGTTTCACGTCCGACACGGGTGACTGCGACGACACCGAAGCTTCCGTGAACCCCGGCGAGACCGAGGTCTGCGGGGACTGGCTCGACAACGACTGCGATGGAACCCCCAACACCTGTGGGTTCTCCGGCACGTCCTCTCTCGCAGACGCGGGGAGCAAGTGGACGGGTGAGGCAAGCGGCGATGAAGCCGGTGGCCCCTTGCTGGGTGGCTGCGATCTCAACGACGACGGCGACCCAGACATCGTGTTCGCCTCGCACGAGAACGGCTCGGGAACCACCCGGGGTGGAGCCGTGTACGTCGTGTTCTCGAGCTCCGTGAGCTCGGGGACGGTGAGTGCCTCCACGGCGGGCGCGCGGATCTACGGGTCCGCTTCGAGTGGCTACTTCGGTAGCTCGCTTGCCTGCGGTGACCTCGATGGAGATGGTTCCGATGATCTCGTGGTCGGCGCCCCCGGCGTCTCCTCGAGTGCAGGTCGCATGCACGTCTTCATGGGCCCCTTCTCGGGCTCGATGAGCGACGCCGATGCCGACATGACCCGTTCGGGAATCGGTTCCGGAGACGAGACGGGTGCGGCAGTCGCTGTGGGCGATCTCGATCACGACGGCTACGACGACCTCGTCGTCAGTGTCCCCATGGAGGATTCCGGTGGCACCAGTGCCGGCGGTGTCTATATCGAGTTCGGTCCGGTGAACACCGGCACTGAACCCATCGACGAGTACGCGATCTTCCTCACCGGCGCCTCTGGTGATCAGGCGGGGTCGTCACTCGTCATCACGGACATCGACGCCGACGGTGGCGATGACCTCTTGATCGGAGCCCCAGGGAACGACGACGCTGCGAGCAACGCCGGAGCCGTCTACATCCTCGAGGGACCGCTCAGTACGACCTCGGGAACGATCGCATCTGTCGTCAACTACACCCTCACCGGTGAAGTGGCCGGCGATGCCGCAGGTGCGTACCTCATGACCGGTGACGTCGACACGGATGGTTACGATGACCTCATGGTCGGCGTGCCCGCCTACGACGACACCGGCACGAGCGAAGGGGCTCTGTACCTCTTCCTCACGCCCGTGAGCGCCTTGGACGCCAGTCTCTCGACGGCGGACTTGCAGCTTGTGGGACAGAGCTCGAACGACGAGTTCGGAACCGACGCAGCCGTGGCAGACGTCAACGGCGACGGCGACAACGACCTCATCGTCAGCGCCCTCGGCGACGATGGAGCGGGTGCGGACGCAGGAACCGCCTACGTCTGGCTCGGCCCGGTGAGTGTCACGGCCACGATCAGCACCATCGACGGTGAACTCCAGGGCGAAAGCGCTGGTGACAACGCCGGTGAGTGTCTCGAGGCTGCGGGTGACGTGGATGGCGACGGCTACGACGACGTCCTCATCTGTGCCCTCGGCGACGACGACGGCGGATCCGCTGCCGGCGCCACCTACCTGTTCCTCGGAACGGGACTCTAAGCTCATCAACACGCGATGAGCATCAGCCGGACTCCTTAACGGGTCCGGTTTTCAAATTCAAAAAATCCAACAAAAGCACCTTAGCTCCTTTTACACGAAGTCGATCGTTTCTCCTTGTTTAATAGGCTGCATTTTTAGGTCAATTGTGCAAAGTCTCACAATGTTGACAGGATTTACTACATCAACTATTTTTAGTGTGTGATCGACACTAAGCTTGATCCAAAGTATTGACAAAAAAAGAGTTTTCGTCTATTCTTGCCCGTTATTCTGCTCATTAAAGATTCTTGCCATTTGGCGCCTTGCATACGTTTGAGACGTATTCAGAGCGCCAAATGGCAACCTCAACAGGTCGGATTATCCGACTACCCACCCTGTCAAGGAGCAGAACATGGAATCCGCACTCCAGTCCACCCTCGAGACCTTCGGCGTCAGCGCCAAGGGCATCGCCAAGATGGAAGTCGACGGCGTCACCGACGAGGCCAGTCTCAAGGCCAAGGTCAACGAGTACGGCGACACCAAGGCCGTCCAGAAGGCCTGGACCATCTCCAAGGCCGCGGCCGAGAAGCTGGTCGAGAAGTACCTCGACGCACCGCCGCCGTCCGAGTTCTCCAGCGAGTTCGAGAGCACCTTCGCCCCGCTCGCTGCCGCAACCGACCTCACCACGGCCCAGATCTTCGCCGCCTTCGATGGCTACGGCGACAGCGACACCATCCTCGAGATGGTCAAGGAAGGTGTGCTCGAGGAGGAGGAGATCGTCAGCCTCTTCACCCGCTCCGGCGAGAAGGGCTTCAACGCCAAGGTGACCCTCGGCGTCAAGAAGGTCCTCAAGGCCTTCGAGACCCCGACGAACGTCATCCCTGGGCCGACCCCCGTGGCCGGTTCGGCTCCGACGCCTCGTGCTGCAGTCGACATGAGCCTGCTGCCGAGCCTCCCCGAGGACGGCGACTCGCTCCTGAGTGCGCTCGCGACCGGCGGCGTGGCCAAGTTCTCCTCGGCCGACGCCGTCGTTGCCATCCGCGGGGCCTTGACCCGGGCCCTGGGTGTGGATCGCATCCTGCCGGTCCTGACCAAGCGCGTGCTCGAGCACGCCGAGGCCATGGACCTGCCCGCGCCGGAGCTCTACTACACGCTCAAGCGCGCCCAGACCCGGCGCAGCTACGCGGACGTGCTCGCAGCCTTCGACGGCTCGATCACCTCGGTGCCCGAGGCTGACAAGGCTTGCTTCGTCGAGAAGGTCGCGACCCTCTGGCCGAGGCTCGCGGAGTTTCAGGGCAAGCTCGATGCCTACCGGCAGCTACACAAGGACGAGTCCGGCGACGTCGCCAACATCGTGTTGGCAATCCGCAGTGGTTCCTCCGGCATCGAGTACCCCGATCCCATGCCGGTGGTGAGCGCCGCCCGCGCACTGATCGACGAGTTCAACCGCGTGTTCGCCGGTCTCGGCATCCCCGCGGCGAGGACCATCGGCAAGGATCTGGTCATGGACGCCGAGCTGCTGCGCGACGCTGCCCTCCCGGGCTTGGTCGGTGCCGGCAGCTTCGAGGAGATGATCAAGAAGCTCGAGCTGGACGTTCCCGTGGACGCCCAGGACCAGGAGCGCTCGATCGCCGGGTTCGTCTTGGGTGTTCTCGAGCTCCCGAAGCAGCCGGCCGACATCTGCCCCGAGTACATCCTGGCCCTGCAGCGGCGCGGCAAGCCCATCACCTGGCCGGGCACCAGTGCCTACCGCACCGCCGGCCGTCCCTCCAGCTTCGACGCGATCGAGGGCCGCACCGCGGCGCACCGTCCCGGTGGTCGCGATTCCCGCGGCTCCCTGAGCTAGGCCTACTGGCCACCCCCCCTACGAGGAGGAGTCACGCAAGACTCCTCCTTTCCATTTACGGCCTGTTTTGATAAAACGAGCCGTGGATGGAAAGTAATTTCCCCCTCACCCGTCCGTAAGGACACAACCAACGGAGTACCGATGACGACCCACGTCATGCGAGCAGACACGCTTCAGGTGGCCGTCCATCTGGCCCCCAAGCGAGATGATGGCAGCACAGGCCTCGTGCGTTCCCATCCCTGGCATGTGTTCGATGCCAGTGACTACAAGGACCAGGTCCCCGGGCACTGGCTCACCGCCATGGGTTCGATGCAGGCCGTCTTCTTCTTCGGCATCCCCAGCACGGAGCTCCACTGGCAGGACCAGGGGCTCACCGAGAGTCAGGTCACCCGTGACCCGAGCGACATGATTCGGATCCTCGTCGACGCACGGGGCTTCCCCATGCCTCGCGAGATGTGGTTCGACTTCAATGCCATGGGTCACCACAGCCACAACGTGGCCGTGCTCATGGGCGTGCAGGGTCTGAACGCTGTCAGTGGACTGCCCACCTCGAGCAGCATGCGTCGTGACCTGTACGTCGGTCCGAGCAAGCCCGTGCTCGAGTTCTACCGCAACACCTGCCCCCGTCATGGCACTCCCTTCGCCGACGCTCACCGCTTCTGCACGGAGTGTGGCTTCCGCTGGGACCCGCAGAACTTCATCTCGGACATCGAACGGGGGGCGTTCTGGCGTGACGGCTGGCGTGGCGAGGACGGCAAGATCCAGCAGTTCGTGCTGGTGCCCACCAGCTCTGGCAAGGGCGTGGCTCAGCAGCTCATCGGCGAGAGGCGCAGCGAGGGGATCGACATCGCTGTCTTCCTCTCGAAGCATGCAAAGCCGCAGATTCGCACCTCGGCGTTCCGTGGGGGATTCGAGTCCTCATTCGAGCCGCAGTCCCTCGGCGGCGACGGTTTCAGAGGACTGACGCGCAGCATCGAACCCGAAGGGCTGCTGGATCATCGGCCTGCCATCCGCCGGGTCGGTGCGCCCGAGCGTATGGAGGTCGGTGCCGGTCGCACAGTCGACCAGCGCGTCACCTTGGACCCGCACGATCCCGATCACTGGCGCGAGGAGCCCGAGATCATCTTCACGCTCATACCGCTCGACCTGCACAGCGTGATCGAGATGACCAGGAATGGCCCCACGACCCGCGAGGTCAGGGCCGGCCCCTTCGCCGGCATCCAGACCGCCTGATCCGTTCGTCGGATCAACGACATTCTTCCGGAATGTGAGCTGCTCAGCTCACATTCCGGTGGAGGTTTCAATCACTGTGTTTATGAAGCTCTGGGGTATACCCAAGGGCTGCTAGACACAATGAACCCTCTCATCTCAAGGAGATGGCATGAGTGACTCATTGACCGACGCAAGCTCTCTGTCGATCCCAGATCGACTGCTGCACGCATTGGTTCTGGGTGCGACCAGAACGCTCGAGCGTCCCGAAGAAGACACGCGTCTTCTTCTCGGTGCTTTGGTGGGGCCTGAACCAACCTTCGCTGACGTCGGCCTGATCGAGGTCGATGACGTCGAGCGCAAGGCCGAGCAGGCTGAGATCACAGGCCTTCCCGCATCTCGGGTGACGCGGCTCGTGCAGCTTCTCAAGGCCTTTGGCCCCCGCACGCTCGTGTGTGATAGCTGTGGTGAGCTCGGTCTGAAGGTCAATGGTCACCTCTACACCTTCGAGGTGGAGGAGGCCTGCCCCTTCTGTCGCAGGGGATGCTTCGAACCCATCCTGATGACGCTTCGGCGTCTCAACTGGGTGACAGGCGAGCTTGTCGATGCGTCGCTCAGCGAGGATACCAAGAGCCGACCTGGCTTCTTCATCCCGCTCACCGACGAAACCATCATCAGGTGGTGCAGAGGAACGGTTCATCCCGTTCTCCTCGAGGCCCGGGAACAGACGGGGGTGCCACTCTACGGTGTCCTGGCTCTGATGAACCAAGATGCTTTTGATCAGCCAGAGGTGGCAGAGTTCTTCCTTCAGCATCCTGATCTGTTCATGACCCCTGTATTGACTGGTGTCGCATCGACCCTTACGGAGATGATTCTGCTCTTCGAGCGAGCCGATCGGCTGCTCGACGCTCATGAGGTCACCAACCTCCCGGAGCGACGGTTCCTCACTGACGGTACGCGGCGGAGCGGCTACATCCGCAGGCTGGTCGGAGACCTCACGCTCTTCATCGCATGCGAGATCGTCAGGGATCCGGTCAAGGTCGTCTCTCTCGGCCGCATGGACGAGGCAGGTGAGACGCAGCATCTTCTTCTCGTCGAAGGGGTGGGCACAGATCAGGAGTGGGTGGCTGCCGAGCAGGCACTCGTCGAACAACTACGCGCTTCAAGCGACGACGACTACCATCTTCGTCGTATCCCCGAACCCCTCAAGGGTGCTCAGGGTGTGTTCCGGATCGGATCCGGGTTCACGTGGACGCTCGAAGAGGCGGTGGAGCAGTATGCGTCACGTTCGCACGCACTTCCGCTCCCAGTTGTTGGCTGGGTTTTCAGTGACCTGTTCCAGGCTCTCATCTTCGCCCACAAGGCCAAGCTGGTTCATGCCTCTGTCCGGCCCGAGCACATCTTGCTCGATCCCAAGCACAGCGCCGTGATCCTGATTGGATGGGGGGCAGGCGGTCAGATCGGCTCGAACGGTGACCTGCGCACAATCCTCGACCGGCAGATGGCCTGTCGCGTGGCGCTCTACGCCATGGGTGCAGATGCGTCGTCAGGTCAGGGGGGCTACATGAGCTTCGATGGCCGTGACGTGCGCGAGGTTTACCAGCTCTTCTTCAACCACGCCGGCTACGAAGAGAGCCATCCCGTCCACCAGGACGACTTTGAGCTCTTCCAGGCCTTTCAACGCCTGATGAGAACGCTCGCTCCTGGGTATCGCAGCACACCGCTCAAGATGCCCTGAGACAACTCCAACGCACAAGCACAGACGAACGGTCTGTGCTTTTCAAATTCAAACACCGACCCTCGTGAGGTCGGTGTTCTTTTTGATCAAGTCGTTTCTTGTAATTTTCTTGTCGTCAGGATTCCTGATTTGTAGAGTTCTATGAGTGCCAGCAGGGCGGCTAAAATCGTTGGTCCAGCAATGGCTCCGACGGATCCAAATGCCGAGAGTCCACCGAGGACGGCGAGCAGAACCAGGAATGAATGCATGTGTGTGGTGCCACCGATGAGGTAAGGACCAATGAGATTGTCTGCCATGGAGACAAAGATGACGGACCAGATTAAGAGTCCGATTGCTGTACCTGTTGAGCCAGTAAAAAAGAGATAGAGAATGGCTGGGATGAGAACAAGGCCTGTTCCAACGAACGGAACCATGGCGGATACAGCTGTAAGAGCTCCCCAGATTGAGGCGCCTGGGACACCGAAAATCGTCATCCCGATTCCAGCAATGATGCCCTGGATGATTGCAAGCAAGAGGACACCAAACACGACTGAACGCACCGTTCCAACAACACGCTTGAGAATTTTTGAATCGATCTTATCTTCAAGCGGACTCAGCATGAGCGCTTCATCGTAAAGTTTCTTACGGTCAACAAGAAGGTAATAGAGACACAAGAAGAAAATAAATGTATTGAGGACGAGTTTGGTTGTACTTGAGAATAAACTTCCAACATTTTCAAAGGCCCAAGTGGCAACAGAACGTCCTATTTCAGAAAGATCAATGGCATTTATTTCATTCTGTACGGGCTCTGGAAGGGATTGAATAAACGGGGATGTGGCAGGATCGAGGTGTTCAAGCCAGGACTGATTTTCTGTTGCGGTCTGCACGAGTTCTGAGGCCTGCGTGGCCATGATGACAAGTGTGACAAGCAAAGGAATAAAAATGAGGAAGAAGACTCCAAGCGACATAATAGCCGCAGAGAGTCGTGGAATTTTTACAATCTTTCGAAGTCGATGTTCAACCGGAGAGAGAATGATTGCGACGACGCCCGCAAGGAGCAGGACAAGTATAAACGGTTCCAGCACCTGCCAGAACAAGTACACCACGACCGTGGTTAGGAGCAAGAAGAACCATTTTTCAATGGTCATGTGCGGAGTGAAGCTTTTTGTCATACACAGGCATTGTACAGATTGTTAGGTACTTGTGCCACGTTTTTTGATAGAGTGTTCCAATGCATCCCACAGCAAAGATCATAAAGGCCAGTCCTTTGTAGTTGCTTTGGAAATCAACGTAGATAGATGCAGCAAAAAGGAAATAAAGAAGAATGACTGGATAGGAAATGCGAAGGGCATAAAGCATAGAACTCAAGTGTACAGGAGGAAGATGGGTATGAGAAAACCCCACGTGCATTGCGTGGGGTTCGTTTGGTTTCCGCTAGCGGGTCGTGCCGAGTGGGGGACGAAGGCCGTGGCAGTTGTCGATCCAGATGGTTTCGATTCCGCTGCACATTCCTTCGACACTTGTCAGTGTGTCTCCGGTCTCGATCATCTGGTTGATGTCGACCTCCTCTCCCCGGAGCCATGCGAAGGTTGCCTCGCGGGTCAGGAAGGGACCGTGGACCTCGTTGGTGGCCGAGTCGACAAAGACTGTGGCGAACACGCTCGCATAGTCGGCGGGGGTGATCGACAGCATCCAGAAGATGCGGTCCTTGCCTTCGGGGGTCACTGGCCTCGGTTCGACCAGGCGGTAGGTACCGCTCTGATCCTTGCCAGAGCCTTCAACCCAGACGTAGCTCGGAAGAGACTTGGCGTAGGAGATGACCTTGCGCGGACCCTGCAAGTTTCTGGGGCGCCCCGGCTTGTCAAAGCGGTACACCTGGCGTTCACCCGTCAGGGCGTTGATCAGGTAGATCCGCATGAGCGAGTAGGCCTCGCCGTCGGGCTCGACCGTGGCCAGGTACTGGTAGCTACCGTCCTCCATGGGGAGGAAGAAGGGCATCTGATCTTCACCCGGCATGGGCGGGTCTGACCCAGATGTTACTCATTGTTTTGTAAGATTCTTCGC
>PFWU01000024.1:3587-5889 GCA_002791295.1 Candidatus Uhrbacteria bacterium CG_4_9_14_3_um_filter_50_9 | reverse complement strand
GTCACGGGGTGATTTTATTTTCTCACAAGGGCTACGCCGTTAAACGCACACGCCGGCTAAAGCCGGCGGTTTTTCCTCATAATAAAAAACAACACCTCACAGGGTGTTGTTTCCTTCTTTTTCAAGGAATTGATACCATTTCCTCACTATGGCAAAACAAACCGTCTATATTGGAGCAGACCACGCTGGGTGGGAGCTCAAGGAACTATTGGAGGAGTATTTAAAGGAAAAGGGATACGAGGTCGTTGATATGGGAAACCAAAACCTTGTTGATGGAGACGACTATCCAGACTTTGGGTATGCGGTCGCAAAACGTGTCGTCACAGACGAAAATGCGCATGGCATCGTCATCTGCGGAAATGCTCAGGGTATCTGTATCGTTGCAAATAAAGTAAAAGGAATACGAGCAGCAACAGGATTTAATAAAGATGTGGCAAAAAGCGCGCGAGAAGATGACAACTCAAACGTCCTCTGCCTTCCTGGTCGACATATTGATAAAAAAGCAGCAAAAGAAATCGTCGACACCTGGCTCGAGACAGAATTTTCTAAAGCTGACCGACATGTGAGGCGACTCCAAAGAGTCGAGGAGATTGAGAATGAAGAGTTTGGCCTATGAGACAAATCGTACCTGCTCTCTTGGTAAAATCTGGCGAAGAATTTGAGCAACAATTGCGTCTTGTTGAACATGACTGTTCACTGATCCAAGTCGATGCACTCGACGGCACGCTTTTTCCAAATACCAACTGGTTTAACGCTGAGCACATTGGATCTCTGTCAACCAACGTCGAGATTGAGCTTCACCTGATGGTCGAAAATCCCATCCCAATCGTGGAGATGTGGAAGAAGTACGTCCCGACGTTCACACGAGCCATTGTGCACGCAGAAATGCATCGACCCCTCGCAGCGGTCGTTGATCATATCCAACATGTTCTCAAAATAGGCGTCGGTGTTGCGATCAATCCAGAAACACCTCTCTCAGAAGCTGAAGACGTCCTTCACGTGATCGACCAACTCACCATCATGAGTGTGCATCCAGGCCTTCAAGGACAAGTGTTCGGTGATAGAGAGCATCTAGGTGGAGCAGATGCGATCTTTGAGAAAATCCACCAAGTGAAGCTTCATCGCCCTGACCTACTCGTTGAGATTGACGGCGGAATCACCCGCGAACTCATCAAACCTCTCGCCGAAGCAGGTATTGATCGATTCGGCATCGGATCTCTGATCTTCGCCTCCAAGGACCCAACGGCAACACTCAAAGAATTAAACACGCTTGTGAACACGCTCTAATGCTATGACCAAAACTCTCTCAACCCTTTGGATCCTGATCCCAGCCTTATTTTTCCTTGCCGCCCTTCCAACCTATGCGGCTGGAGCAGAAGACATCAAACCTGGAGACCTCATCCGAGGCGAAACCCATAGCGCCGTCTACTACTACGGTGAAGATGGTTTCCGCTACGTGTTTCCTAACGACAAGACCTACTTTACTTGGTACGACAATTTCGATGATGTTGTCTGGCTCACCGACGGTGATCTTGCAACCATTCAGATCGGTGGAAACACTACCTACAAGCCTGGAGTGAGAATGATTAAAATCACCACAGACCCAACAGTTTACGTCGTCAGCAGTCAGGGTGAACTCCGTGCCATTTTGTCAGAGGAGGTGGCAGAGGAACTCTACGGACCCACCTGGAACACAATGATTGATGACGTGCCAGATGAAATTTTCTCTAACTACAGCCTGGGCAGCGAACTAGAATTTGCCTCACAGTTCAACCCAGAATCCGAAGAAGCTGGTGCGTATTCCATTGGATCAGACAAAAAACTTCAAATCGCCGTCGAAGTCATTATCACGGAGGAAGGATACGATTCAGCAACAATCACGATTGAACCCGGCAGAGCGGTGCGATGGATCAATAACGGCACGGAGAACCATTCAGCAACAGAGTGGGATCGCGCCTGGGGATCAGGAACATTGGAACCGGGAGAACACTTCACACACTACTTTACTGAAACAGGTACCTGGCACTACTACTCCACCTATGACAACCAAGAAGACATGACAGGAGCCATCATTGTTGAATAATCGTGGAAAACTTAGTGGCGAGCTCGATCAGCCTGTGTTATACTTCTCTTACTTAACGTCTAATTTTGTGCGTACTATGACCAAACGCCTTACTCTCTTGAGTGCACTCGGTACATCAATTGCCTTGGCAATGATTGCTGCACTCATGAGCATCGCTCCATCTGTGGGGGCTCAGTCGTTCGTGAGCCTAGACGACCTTGAGGCTGGAGACTTGATTCG
>PFWU01000024.1:0-3546 GCA_002791295.1 Candidatus Uhrbacteria bacterium CG_4_9_14_3_um_filter_50_9 | reverse complement strand
CAAGACCTACTTTACTTGGTACGACAATTTCGATGATGTTGTCTGGCTCACCGACGGTGATCTCTCAGACGTGCAGATTGGCGGAAATGTCACCTACAAGCCAGGAGTCAAGATGATCAAAATCAACTCTGACCCAACGGTTTATGTCATTGCAAATGGAGGAGAGCTTCGTGGTATCCCTTCTGAGGAAGTCGCAGAAGAACTCTATGGTTCAAACTGGAACACACAAATTGACGACGTCCCAGACGGATTCTTTTCAAACTACACCCTAGGTAGTGAACTCGAATTTGCTTCACAGTTTGACCCAGCTTCAGAGGAAGCTGGTGCATGGAATATCGGATCAGACAAAGACCTTCAGTCATACACGCTCATCACCATCTCTGACAATGGCTATGATGATGGCGCAAGTGTCGCACCTGGGACGGCGATTCGGTTCTATAATGCAGGTTCAGACAAGCACACAGCTTCTGCTGATGACGGATCTTGGGGAACAGGCACCTTGAATAGTGGGGAGCACTTCTCTCGTTACTTTGACGAAGATGACGAGCTCGACTTCCATGACGCCTACGACTCAAACCTAAGCGGATCCATTAACCTCGAGTAGCAACAAAAAACCGGAGTTCATCTCCGGTTTTTGATTTTCTCTATGACTGCTACAATGGAAGCATTATGGCAAACCTCACTCTTGGTCCTAAAGTGCGTAAACCACTGCACCTCCATGACCGTACACTCAAAAAGCTTGAACAAAAAGCTGCTGAGATACGCGAAGATATTATCGACATGCTTGTCGAAGCTGGCTCCGGCCACAGTGCTGGACCGCTTGGAATGACAGATATTTTCACTGCTCTGTACTTTCACATTCTTGAGCACGATCCAAAAAATCCAACGTGGAAGCAGCGTGATCGCCTGATCCTTTCAAATGGACATATCTGCCCTGTGCGCTATGTCACCATGGCCCACGCCGGTTATTTTCCAAAAAAGGAGCTCATGACACTGCGCAAACTTGGAACACGTCTTCAAGGCCACCCCGAAGTTGCGTTAATGGAGGCTCTTGAGACAACTTCCGGACCACTCGGTGAAGGGATCGCTCAAGCAGTCGGTATCGCCTATGCTGGCCTCATGGATCAAGCACCATGGCGTGTGTACTGTGTCACGGGTGACGGTGAACTCGATGAAGGAATCGTTTGGGAAGCCTTTCAGTTTGCCGGGGCAAACAAACTCTTTAATCTGACGTTTATTGTTGATCGTAACAATATCCAAATTGATGGACCAACGGAAAGTATCATGCCTCTTGAGTCTCTTGTTGCAAAGCTTGAAGCCTTTAATTTCAATGTCATTCGATGCGCTGGAAACTCCATCCGAGATTTTGTGAATGCGGTGGAACATGCCCAGGGGATCAGCGAAAAATGCACAGTCATTATCGCTGACACCATCCCAGGATATGGCGTCGACTTTATGGAATTTGATTTCACTTGGCACGGAAAACCACCAGCAGCTGGTACGGAATCTGTGTCAGCTATTAATAAACTCCGAACGCTCGCTGGGCGTATCAGGAGCGAACATGAATAACTATGTTTAAATCACACGTGTTCAAATGGGCCGTCATTGTCCCGCTCATGGCGATCGGTGCTCTCGCTCTTTTGGTTGTTGTGATCGGAGGAATCGTCTCGCTTGTTGAAACAACGGGCTCTAGTTTCACATTGAGCTCCGGTGCCTATCCTTCTACGGTTTTATCAGATGCCGCAGGCGATGCCCGCTCTTTTTTAGCCATGGATGAAGACTTGGCCTACGCCGAATCTGAATCCACCACCCTCTATCCAGTAGAAGAAGAAAAAGTCCTTCTAGATGACGGCACGGTTGTTGAAACAAAGATTATAAAAACGGGGTCACTTGAATTGGTTGTTGATGACGCAAATGAAGCAGGGTCTCTCATGGGTCAAATTGCAGAGCAAAACAGCGGGTACGTCCAAAGCTCAAACTATTATGAACGCACAGATGGAACCCGCTCTGGAACCATCGTCATCCGCGTTCCAGTCGAATCGTTTGATACCGTGATGGAAGGTGCCAAGGGGTACGCCAATGTTGTTGAGCGTGAAAGCATTTCAGCCGATGATGTGACGGAAGACTACGTTGATATCCTCGCCCGACTACATAATGCCGAGGCGCAGGAAGAAGCCTTCCTCGACATCCTTGACCTTGCCACTGACGTAGAAGACATCCTTGCCGTCCAGCGAGAGCTCCTCTATGTGCGTGAAATGATTGAAGTCTACCAAGGTCGCCTGAACTATCTTGAGAGTCAAACATCTTTTTCAACCATCACCATCACCCTCTCAGAGGAACCAACCATTGAAATTGGTGGAAAAACATTTAGACCCGGAACCACCGTTAAGCAGGCCGCTCAAGCCGTTGTCTTAATCGCTCAAGGTTTAGTGACCTTTGTGATCTGGCTTGTGATTATTGGAGGTGGAATCGGCATTCCGGTTGCGCTCATTGTCTGGCTCATTGTCTGGCTCTATCAACGACGTAAACACCGTTCATAACTATGGCAACAAAACGCCAACAAACAGGCATTAACCGAGAGGCGCATCTTGTTCGTCATCTGTTTGATGAAACAAAACTCAAGCAGGTTCCAACCAGGAACGGTTACGGAGAAGGGGTTGTAGAAGCAGGAGAACGCGACAAAAACATTGTCGTCCTGTGTTGCGACCTTACCGAATCAACCCGATCACTGCTATTCAAAAAGGCATATCCTGATCGGTTTATTCAAATGGGGGTGGCGGAACAATCGCTTGCCTCGATAGGAGCCGGACTTGCCCTTGCGGGAAAAATTCCGTTTATCACAAGCTACGCAGCCTTCTCCCCAGGACGTAACTGGGAACAAATCCGAACCAACATCGCCTTACAACGCGCGAACGTAAAAATTGCAGGTGCACATGCAGGACTCTCGGTTGGACCAGACGGCGCCACACACCAAATGCTCGAAGACATTGCAATCATGCGCGCCGTGCCACACATGACCGTGGTCGTCCCATGCGATTATCTCGAGACAAAGAAAGCAACGTTAGCAGGAGCTAAAATGAACGGCCCATTCTACTTCCGCTTTGCACGTGCCGAGTCTCCAGCCTTCACCACCAATCAAACACCGTTCAAAATTGGACGTGCGGAAACCTACCGGCATGGGGACGATCTCACCATTATTGCCGCAGGTCCACTCGTCTATGAAGCCCTGCTCGCCGCCGAAGTCTTGAGCCACGACCACGGAATTGAAGCACGGGTGATCAACTGCCACACGATCAAACCCCTTGATGAGAATGTGATCGTGAAAGCCGCAAAGGAAACCGGTGCAATCGTCACGGTGGAAGAAGCACAGGTGACAGGTGGTCTTGCTGGAGCTGTGTGTGAAACCCTTGCACTCACCTCCCCTGTTCCTGTTGAGCGCATCGGAACCCAAGATCGCTTCGGCGAGTCTGGTGACCCACGACAAGTACAAGAAGGCCTCGGAGTCACAGCCCCATTCATCGCCCTTGCAGCAGATCGAGTTCTACA
>PFWU01000019.1:10481-26631 GCA_002791295.1 Candidatus Uhrbacteria bacterium CG_4_9_14_3_um_filter_50_9 | reverse complement strand
ACCCAGATGTTACTCATTGTTTTGTAAGATTCTTCGCAGTAGTAAGCGAAGTTTTTTGTTTGAAAAAGTGTTGTGTCTTTTTTGAACTTCTTTGATGTGTTTTTGGTAGCTTTTATAATCGAGTCCTTTGCGTGTTGAGAGGAGGTGTTTGGTATAAGCCCAGAAGCTCTCAATGCCGTTGGTGTGAACCTTGTGTTCGTCGACAAACATATAGTCGTGGTAGACGACACGGTGAGAGTAACCGAGCTCTTTGAGATGGTAGTAGGCACCAAACCCATCTGAATATATGGTGGACCCCTTGAGAACATACTTCTCAATGAGAGGAAGAAGATGCTGGGCGCTCACTCCCTCAACGACCTGAGCAATGACACGTCCACTTTTTCGCTCACGTAAACCAAAAACAGCCACCTGTCCTTGGACGGTGCCTGCTCTTCCTTTACCTGTTTTCTTCTTGCCAAAGTAACTCTCATCCACTTCCACCTCACCAGAAAATGGATCTGGATCTGGAAGGTTTGCAATCCCATCTCGCATTCGACCGTACCAGAGATTGATTGTGTTTTTGTTGAGTCCTAGTTTCTCAGCACAGACTCTTGCTGGTGTGTTAAAGACGAACTCATTAATGACCTGACTAAGCTTGTATGGGCTTAGACGGGCGCTTTTTATATTCTTTATCATTCAAAGATCCTACCTCATATCTGATGAAACATCTGGGTCAGACCCGCATGGCGGGATCTCGATCTTTCCCTCGCGCTGGACCAGTCCGTAGAACATCTGTGCGAGGAGGTGGTTCCCCTTGTCGTAGCGCTGGGCGTAGATGTAGTCCTTTGCCAGCTTTTCAGGGAAGAGCCGCTGGGTCTCGATGAGTCGAGGGTCCAACTTGGCCGCTTCGGGGGTGAGGTTTTCGAGTGTTCCGTCTGCGTGGAAGATGGCGATGCCACCCCACTTTGGAACCATGATGCCCCACCAGAAGCGGTAGGAGATGTAGGGCACCACACCGATGACCTCTTTGATGGCTCCGTCCTCGGCGTAGACCGGGGTGTAGTAGATCTCGGGGTAGCTCTTGAAGAATCCGATGTCGTGCAGGAGTCGGCGCTGGATATCGTCGAAGATCTCCATGCCTTCACCCCAAGCGAATCCCTCGGTCTCCATGTTGATGACACGTTGTCCGCTTGTGTCCATGGTGCCATCGTGGAAGTACATGAAGCCGCGGTTGTGCTCTGTGAGTGCATTCCACATCCCTTGGGGGATGAGCGGCGAGATGTACGAGACACCCGTAGGACTACCGATGGGGCGTGTCTCGCCGGGGGTGAACTGCGAGGTCTGCGTGCGTCGCACGATTTCCTCACCAGCCACCTCTGCCGGAGTGAAGCGTACGAGTTCGTTCGAAACTCGTGGGAGGGTTTCAACCTCTGTGAAGTTCGCATCACGGTACATCTGCACCCACTTGGCGCCAGAGGCGAAGAGCACCACCAGTATGGATCCGAAGAGGGACATGCCGAAGGCGCCTATCACGATCGGACTTAGGAGTCCACGCAGACCCTTCTCCTCCATCACGTACCGGCGCACGAAACGGAAGGAGATGTAGAGGGTCGCACTCCCTGCGATCCAGGAAGGGGCCTGGAGGATGAGGAAGTCGAAGATCCACTTGTGGAGCCAGACCGGTGCCAGGGAGTACACCATGGCGAGTACGATTGTGAGCGGGATCATCATCCCTCGGTAATCCGCGAACAGGAATCGCATGATGCGATGTCCGATGCTCTCACCGTTGTAGCGGTTGAGCGTGCGACGACGGACGAACCGAATCATCTGCCAGATGTCGAAGGGACTCATGAGTTGGATTCCTCCAGTTGGTTCAGCATCGCGATGCGACTCGACATGTCCGGATGGCTGAGCAAGAGCTCGTCCATCCGCCTGCGCTGCAGCATCTTGAGGGGGTTGTCGTCCTTGGCGTGACTCTTGTGCCACTCTTCCATCTTGCGGAAGGCACGGATCATTGGCTGCACCTCTCCGGTCAGGTAGGCGCTGTAGGCATCCGCTGCGTACTCACGCAGCTGGGTGATGCCAGAGGCCACGATACGGGGGAGGTAGGAGGCGACTTCGATCGCGAGTGCGAAGAAGACGGCCATGCGACCAATGTTCGCGAGCTGCTTGGTCCCGTTGTTGATCAGGGTCAAGGAGAGCGAGATCATGGTCATCAGCGCGGTGTCGCGCGAGCGGATGTGTCCGAGCTCGTGGGCGAGCACGGCCGAGAGCTCGTCATCGTCGAGAAGCTCGATGATGGGTTCGGTCACAGCGACACCAGAGCCTCCCATGATGCCGGTTCCGAATGCGAAGGCGTTCGGAACGTCCATGCCTGTTGCGATGAACAGTTGGGGCGTGTAGCCGAGGCCTGTGCGTTCGACCAGCTTCACAAAGAGAGGCTGGAGGCGCTCCTTTTGCTTCTCGCTCAATTCCTTGCACCCCATCATCCAGATGACCAACTTTCCCGAGTTGAGGAAGAAGAAGATCTGAACAACAGTGAGAGTGATGAGGAGACTGATCACGGCCGGCGGCTTGAGAAGACGCAGACCTGCTCCTGCGAGCACAAGTGTCACAACCACGAGTGCCAGGAAGAAGATCCACGAGTTGTGGGTGTGTTCCTTCCAGTAGTGCCTTGCCTTTTCGCGGTCGGCAGCCATGGAGACTCCCTTTGTTGGAGTGAACGGTCGTTCTGAGAGTCAGAACGAGGGCGGACTTTAGGGAATTTGTTGGGGTTTGTCAATAGAAAAACCCCACGGGTGTAGGTGGGGTTATCTCGACTTGCGTTGTGTGTCGAGGAGGTGCTCGACGTGTCGGAGCACGTACTTGGTGCCTGCCCCCATGGGGAGCTTGAGAGCTTCGTTCAGGGGGAAGATGCCTGGCACCATCTCTTCGGACGGTTCGACGTGAGGGAACGTGTCAACGAAGTAGATGAGGGTGCGCACACGATAGGCCTTCTTGCCTTCGTTCGTTCCGACGGTGCAGATCGTCTCACTCACGGGGGCAATCTCGGGGAAGGAGTCCATGCGGACTTCTTCGTAGGCTTCCCGCTTGGCTGTGACCAAGGGCTGTCCCTCTTCAGCAGGATCCACTGCCCCTCCGATCATCGCCCACATCTGGTTCCAGGAAGCTGTTTGCCTTTGGCCAAGTAGGACTTCGTGCGTCGAGGGTTTCACGATGCAGACCGTGACAGCCTCGCGTAGGTCCGTGCGCAGCGATGGTGGCTGGAGCAGGGTCAGAGTGTTATCTCGTGAGACAGGCTTCCATCCACGTGCGATGTAGTAGTCGCGAACGTGGCAGTTGTCGTCGACATTTACGTACAGCCCCTTTTGGTCGAGGAGTCGCACCAGCTGTTCACCATAGCCACTGCGTCGGATTTCGGGATGGAGAAAAATTGAGATCCACTTCTCACGCTTGTGCTGAGCCACGATCCCGATGATGTGGCCCGAGAAGAACACAGGGAAGAAGTTCACCTCGTCCCGCCGGTGGTCGTGACCGACTTCTCGGAGATGCTGGATGTAGGCATTCAGGACGCTGATCCATTCATCGATCAGCTTTTTGGCACCATTTGTTCCCAGAGCGACCAGGAATCCGTGATGCGGAAGTTCGATGGAGAAGGGGTCCTGAGGTGTATCCATAGGCTCGATCGTCCGTCCGATTTCTTCAGCCTCTTCAAGGGTTCCGCAGGGGAACGGGAAGTTCGTGGAGCTGTCTGGGAGGATGAAGCCGTCGTGGAAGTGTAGGAGTCCATGGATCCAGGGGAAGCGGTTGTACAGGTAGCCCTGAACAGAACTATCGATGGAGGGCTTTGCCTCCCCGAAGTATTCAACGCACTGCTTGGCGCTATCGGTTCGAGTCAGCACCATGTGTTCGGGAGTGAGCTCGCGCTTGTCCACCTTGCGAGGGGAGACCCAGAAGCCACCGTCCTGGGCACGCCAAGAGAGGTTGCCAGACGATCCGTCGAAGATGTTCGCGTTGCGCGTCAGGTCAAGAAGGCGCGCGATCTGTTCGCAGGCTTCGCTGTCACTCGTGATGTCTTGAGCATCTCCGACGGACAGGCTCTTACTCCACCGTACACGTTCGCGCTTGGTGATGAACTGTGCGATCTGGTCGGCCACCTCGTCTCGCGAGCCTTCGACACGGATTTCCCCACCCTCGGGGGTCACGAAGGTGATGGGGTGCGCATCGTCCTTGAACTCACTGAGGTCGTTGGCGATCGTCAGGTTCAGGCGATTGGTCTGCACCTGAGTGTGTGCCTTGGCCATCAACTCCTCGTGTGGGGCTCCGGCGAGCAGCTTGAATCCGGTGATGAAGGTCTTGACGCCACACGCTTCTCGCAGGCGTGCGAGGAGCTTTGGTGCGCGTGTGAACATGAGCGTCATCTCCTGGGCATCCGAGGAGATCTTGCCGTCACGTGCGTCCTTGCACAGCCAGTCACTGACCGCAGCGGCCATGAGGATCACGTCCGGCTGTTCACGTTCGATCGCATCGAAGAGTTCCTGTTCGAGTTCTTCGAACCACCGGTAGGGGATGAGCTGCTTGTAATCCTGGTCTTCACCCCGGAACTCCATGCGCTCGAGCATTTCACGGCTGCCGATCAGCGTGACTTCAGCTCCTTGAGCGATAAAGGCCTGTCCGATGGCAGAAGCGAACCCACCCTTTGAGAAGTTGCCCAGATGGCGCACGTCGTCGATGCGGACCTTGGTGCCACCACCAGTGATGAGTACGCGCAGAGGCTTGGTGTTCATGAGAGACTCCTTTGAAGGAACGGTGAGGGCAGGAGGGGTTCCTGCGCTCGCGCGTGAGTTCAAAGAAGAAAGGTGGGGCTCCGTACGAGCCCCCGTGTTGTGATCAGGTCAGTGTGACCCATTGGAATGCTGCCTTTCCAAACATGTTTTCGACAGCGTAGCCAGCCCCTGTACGGCCCGTGAACACGTTGGTGATGCCTCGCACGTTGTCGATCATGCTCATGGTTGAGCCGGCTGTGATGAGAATACGCATGTTGCCTTCCTCTTTCAGGTTCACAATCAGCATAGACAAGTAATCCTTTCTGTTTAATACGTGTTCATAAATGAGTATTGACACTTGACTTTTTTAGCTAAAATGAGTAATTTTCAATTATCATTTAACACTGACATATGAGCAACGTTGAGGAACAACTGAAAGAAATGGGGCTTACGAATACAGAGGCCAAGATCTATTTGGCCGGTTTGGGATGTGCGGGGATTGGGGTTCAGGAGCTTTCCAAAGAGACACAGATTAAGCGTCCGACGGTGTATCACGCACTTGAGACGCTTGTTCAAAAAGGATTGGTAAGCAAAAAAGGAACGGGTGCGAGACGTATCTTTCATATGACGTCACCGGAGCAGATCGGGACATTGCTTGATCAAAAGATTTCACAGCTTGAGGAACAAAAGAAAGGGCTGATTGATCTCATCCCCCTTCTGACTCAGCGTGAGGGCAGTATGAAGGCCGATGGGGTGGAGGTCATGCAGTATGAAGGGATTGATGGAATCAAGCTCGTTGTGGAAGAAGCGCTTTACTCTAAGGAACGACATTGGGATATCATTGCCCCACGGAAGAATTTCTTTGCGAAATTTGATAAAGCATATGCTGTGTACTATCTCACAGCACGAAAGAATCGAAAGATCACCTCTCGCTCTCTTTGGGAGAAGACCCCAACAGGAAAAACAAAAACACCCGGCGACCACGTGGTCAGTCCGGATGTCATTCGAGAACGCAATCCACGTTATCTCCCAGAGGTAATGCATGGTTCGTTTCAGTCCGTGATGATTTTGTTTGATGACAAGGTCGCCATCATTTCTTCGTACAAGACCTTGTCCGCTGTTCTCATTCAGTCTCAAGAGGTTCATGGGTTGATGCAGGCGATGTTTGAGGGATTGTGGTCCGCTTCTGATCTTGCTGATTAACGCCCCGAGAGTCCTGCGAGACTTCGGAGGGTTTTCAGGATGATCTCAAGATCGAATAATAGAGATTGGTGTTTGAGATAGTAGAGATCGAATTCAAGCTTATCCTGACTTCCTCTGACGGTTCCCGCATAGCCTTGGAGCTGTGCCCACCCCGTAAGGCCAGAGCGGATATGGTGACGGTGGGCGTAAAACGGGATTCGTTTTTTCAGCTCTTCAACAATCACAACCTGCTCAGGTCGTGGGCCCACGAGCGAAAGGTCTCCTTTGATGAGATTCCAAGCCTGAGGGATTTCATCTAGATGAGAACGTCGGAGTAGTCCACCAATCCTCGTAACACGAGGGTCTTTTTTTTGTGTCCATGTGCTTGAGTCTGTATCTGTGCGCATGGTTCGGTACTTATAGATGGTGAACGGCTTGCCATCGAGTGTGACGCGGCGCTGCAAGAAGAAGATGGGGCCTTCACTTGATAATTTGATGAGGGGAACAATGATTGGAGCGGTGACAAGGACAACGAGGCCGAGGAGTAAACCGATCGTGATGTCAGTGAGGCGTTTGATGATGAGGTGTAGGTGCATGAATGGGGAGCTGTTCGGTCTTGACCAGCTGTGCAACTCACCAACAGCGATTCTCCGCAAAAACTCTTCATACAGATCAGTATAAGTATAAATAGGAACGCGCTCTTTGCGCGCTTCCTCTATGAGGTGCTCGTAGCCTTCAGGAAGGGTGCTGGATAAACAGAGAATATCTGGTTTACGTGCGGCAAATTCATCGAGTGGCGCTTGGTGGGAGCTTGAAACGTGGGTGCAGCGGATCGAAAACCGCTGCTGGTTCGCAAGTTCGCTAAAGCGTTCCGTGGCTACCGTATCAACCCCCATGAATAAAATATGCAGTGGTCGTCGTTTACCCATCGCCCACGTTGCAGCGGCACCCCAAAGCAAGGTGAGTCCAGAACTCAAGACAACGTGTACGGCAAGCATGCGTCGGGGAGTCACGAGGAGATTTGGTTGGAGATAAAAGATGAACGCCCCCACAATCATCGAAAGTCCCATGGCCCAGACGAGGCGATAGATCCACTGCCACCCACGGTAGGTGCGTAGGTCGAGTAACTGGAAGAGATAAAAAATCACAAGCCAGCTCAGGTGCATGATGGTAAAGAGGGAGATGTGCGCGTTGATGGTGTTCTCTGGTGGAAGACCCCGGTACCACCACCAAAGGGCGGTAACAAAGGAGAGATTAAAAAACAAAAAGACCGGCAGAGCTAAAAGGAGAAGATTCGTAACGCGGCGCTTCTGCAAGGTCATACGGATAAGATGTTACACGGCGGGGACAGGATCGAAAAGGGGGATCTAGATTGATTTAATGAGATATATTGACGAATGCCTGTTTCTTACGTATGATACCGCCGCATTACGAAAAGACGGCCCCATCGTCTATCGGTTAGGACATCAGGTTTTCATCCTGGAAAGGGGGGTTCGACTCCCCCTGGGGTCACCAAAAAGAGACGGACATTTGTCGGTCTCTTTTTTATTATCTCAACAAGCGGATTTGACACCAAATCCTATTTTTATATGATGACCATGCTAAAAAATAGCGACACTGCAGGGCAAGGAGGACGTATGGCTAGCGGTGGTAAAATGACAGCAGTTTGCAACTGGAAGCTCCAGGACCATTCCGAAGAAGATCATACAGGAAAAGTCATCTCTGGCCTCAATGGGGCCCACGGCATCTTCCGACGCACGATCTTCGACGACGGCAATCTCACTGACGCTTCGTTCATGTTCGCCACCCTCTGGCAGACAAGCTTCAGGGGCGCAACTCTCACGACTGCCAACATCGGCCATGCAGATGGCTACCTGGTGGTCTTCGATGGTGCACGTCTCACAGATGCCAATCTGTCAGGTTTCCACGGGCGAGAAGCGAGTTTCCGTGGAGCCGTGCTGCGTGGAGCTACCCTTCAAGGGGCACAGTGTCTACGTGCTGACTTCCGAGATGCAGATCTCCGCGAAGCCTGTCTCGTCCTCGGTCAGTTTCGAGAGGCAGATTTCAGAGGAGCGGATCTGCGTGGAGCCGACCTGACTCTCGCAAGTCTCCACGGCGCTCGCTTTGACGAGCACACGAACCTCGAGGGAGCACGACTGCATCTCGTGCAACGGGACAATCTTCCTCAAGGCATTCAACACCTCCACATCGTAGGCGAATGAGCACCTTTCTCAGACGGTAACCGAGCATTCGGTAACCGTCTTTTCTATAAGCAAATTTCTGTTTGTTGTAAAATAAGATCAGTTTCGAAACCAAATCAACTATGGCACCAAAACATCCAAAACTTCTTCGGAGCGGTTATATCGTCAAAGGCAAACAGTTTACCCTAACCTATGAAGTCGAAAATGGCTTGAGCGGAGACATGCGAATCACCTTTCCCTTTTCCATTGCTCGGGAAAAAGATCTCCATCCTTACTTGGCAGTGGCCTGTACGCTTGTCGTGGCAGGTATGGTTCTCCCGAAAGACGTGGAAGTAGATTTTAGTGTACCAAAGCTGCGGACGTTCGAATCTTTATTACAGCATTTGTACGACATTCGCTGCTATTCAGAAGGGATTCCTTTTCAGGAGGCTCGCCTACGCAGTTGTTCCGCTGAGACACTCACGTTGTCTCACCTAGACTGGATGCACAACAAAAAACACGCCGTGCACTTTTGGTCAGGGGGTGTCGATTCCACAGCTTCGTTACTGTTGTTGAAACAAAATGGATATTCCGTGACCCCTGTTCACACAAACATCAATGTAAATCAGTCGCTCTCTGAAAAGAGAACGACTATGATTTTAGAGAAGGAATTACACGTTCGTGCCCTCGATGTTTCTATCGAATTTCCGCAGCTTGCGGAATTGGGTATGACCTACTCCAAAAAATTCAATGCATTTCCAGATTTTAACGCCATTCCCTTTGGTCGAGACATGATCCACCTCTTTATCGGTTGCTATCTCGCACGTAAGAAAGGAGCGGGGGCGATCACCTTTGGACATGAGCATGAACTTTGGAAAAATATCTTGCATGTTCACGGAAGGGATATTTTGCGCAACGATGCACAAACCGAAGTTTTCTCCTTGAAATTGCAAACGGTTTTGGCATCCATCCACCCAGACCTCCACCTGTTTTCCCCGATCGCACCGTTGTCAAAGTATCGAATCGTCCGAGACTTATTTGAACATCATGAAAAGATTCTTTTGTTGGCGACCTATTGCTATTTTGGAAAGCGCTGCGGAAACTGTAGTAATTGCCTCTTGTATCAAATGTTGTTCGGGCTTCTTTACGGCGTTCACATCTCGACACAAGATTTTGAGAGCATGTTGAAAACGGGAAACGTGGTCGAGGAAGAGACGTTCAAAGACATTATTTATTTCTTTTACTACGATTTGATTCAAGATCAAAAAAGAAAGCCGGGATATAAGCAGAAACTTGAACGAAAGTTTGGGAGTTTACTCAACGAGACGCGCACACAGGTGGAGCGGCGCCTTATGAACATCCATCCGGCACAACTCATGCCAAAGGGGTTTCAGCTCAACATGCGTTAGTGAGCCCATCGCAATAAGTTGTTGAAGATGGATCCACCCCCGCAATTCCTCTACCCATTGGTTGCAACCAAATCCCCGAAGGCTCACCAGAAAAACCACCAACGCATTGTTGGTGGTTTTTCATTTCAATCAGAAAACGACGCCGTGTGCGTCGTTTAGTTGGGTGTGATGAGCTTGGCGCGCTCAGCACCTTCAGTGCGGAAGTCACGACCGAGCATGGCGCTGATCAGCGTGATTTCGGCGGAGGTGACGGGGGTCGGGATGTTGTGCATCGTTCCGATGCGTTCCCAGGCGACGAGTCCTGCCTTCGTGTCCTCCACGATGTAGCGGTGCGTCAGACTGTCAGGACCGCGGAAGCGACCGTGCCGACCGCATGCGAGGAACTCCAGATCTTGAAAGTGTCCTTCGACTTGGACGAGACCCCTGAGCTCAGACCAGCGCAGTCCACGTCCCTCGATGACTTCGAGGAGCTTGAGCCGTTCTTCGTCCTTGGCACGTAGGGCCCTGAGGACGGAGGGGGTGACGCCTTCGTTGTACATGTAGAAGTCACCGGCTGCATGCTCGATTCGTCCCGCACTCAAGAGACAGGGGGTCGTGTGGAAGAGTGGGTTCGGATTCGACAGGATGACTGACAGGGGGGTGCCACCGAGGATCAGTTGTGGAGAGAGCTGCTTAAGTACCTCTTCGAGCCCTTCGACGTGTTCGACAGGACCGCTGTAGAGGAGTCCTGGGGTCAGGACACTGATGTGCACGTTTTCTGGATCCTCCTTCTCGATGCGGCAGCCATAGGGAATGGAGTTGGCCTCCACGAGGACAGGTCGCTTCGAGCGCTTCGCAAGCGTCTGTGCGAGGAAGAGTGACCCGAGATTGCCGGGGTAGTAGACGACCGCCTTGACCTGCTTGAGGTGCGGAACCAGGAGCTGTGCAACGGTGCTGTGTGCTTCTGCAACCGTGCAGACAAAGACGACGTCGCAGTTGCTGGCCGCAGAGATGTCGGCTGTCTGCACGTCCCCTTCGGCTTCGAAGAGTCCGGTAGCACGCAGATGGCTTCCTTGTCGATCAATAGTCTCCAGGCGTCCGTAGAAGCCAGGGAGTTCTGCGAGCAGGACTGTGTGTCCATGTCGCACGAGATCCACAGCAAGGGCTGAACCAGCAGCACCTGCACCGATAATGAGCGTTCTCATGAGAGCCTCCGTTCTTGAGAGAGGACCCAAACCTAGCAGTAAAAACCGATTTTTGTCAATCAGAAAACCACCTTGCGTAGGTGGTTGGTCTAGGTGGTCTGAGCGGAGATGATCTCTTCGATCTCTTGGTTCGTGAGCAGTCGGTTGCCAGCTTTGGCGGCAGTGAGGATGGTGTCGACCAGTGTGTCTGTTGGTTCGATCCCACGTTCCTCAAGCCACCAGATGACGTTGGACTTCCCACTCATGTGGCCGACACAGATGACCTGTTCACGTCCGACCCAGCTGGCTGGGACCGCCGAGTAGACGCGGTCCGCTAGGTCTCGGTCACCTCGACGCAGGGCCTTGATGATGGCATCTGCGTGCACACCGGTTCCGGTCTCGAACGCACCAGACCCGAGCACAGGATAGTTGGGCGGAATCGGGACGTGGGTCGACACAGAAGCGAGGTCGGCGTAGGTCGCCAGGGACGTGAGGTCCTGGTTGATGTAGCCGAGCAGCTTCAGGTTGATCAGGAGCTGGTCCATAGGGACATTTCCCACACGCTCACCGATACCGAGTGCGGCACCGTGCAGACGATTGGCTCCAGCCTGGTACGCTGCGACGGCATTCCAGACGCCGAGTCCGCGGTCCATGTGACCGTGCCAATCGATCTTGAGACCCTTCACACCACTCTCGTCGATGACAGAGCGGATGAAGCTGACCAGGTTGTGCACGCCCGGTGGGGTTGCGTGTCCGACGGTGTCCGAGAGGCACAGGCGTGCTGCGCCGCACTCAATGGCTGTGAGGTAGAGTGCTCTGAGGTCTTCCGGAGCCGCACGTGTGGTGTCTTCTGTGACGAACATGACGGGAAGACCTTCGTCAGTTGCGAAGGTGATGGACTCGCGGACGAATCCGAGCAGTCGGTCGAGGTTCCATCCCTGAACGTCCATGCGGATCGGGCTCGAGCCGACGAAGAGACAGGCTTCGACCTGTTGGCCGCAGGCCTGGGAGATCTCGGCGATGGCTCGGGCGTCGTTCACCAGGGTGCGACCAGCGCAGTTCAGATCGATGTCGATCCTGAGACGACTCACTTCCTGAGCGAGGGCGAGTGTCTCGCTGTAGACCGTTCCACCTGCACCGGGCAGGCCGATGTTGGCCGTGTGGATGCCGAGTTCAGCCATGAGCTGGAGCAGTTGAACTTGTTCGTCCATGCTCGGCCTTGTGACGTATGCCGCTTGCATACCGTCTCGCAAGGTCTCGTCGTTGAGCTCGACGGGGTGTTCGGGGGTGGTGATGGATGCGGAACCAGACTGGTTCCAGTCGTAGATCCCCGTCAGGGGGAGTGCGCCGGACATATGTCCTCCGGGTTGGCTGCGAGGTTACCCTATGCTGAACAAAACTAGCTGTCAATAAAGCACAAAACTGAAAACACGCCTTGAAAGGCGTGTGTGACTAGGTGGTAACGAACCAGAGAATGTCCCCGTCTTGTACTTCGTACTGCTTACCAACAACACGAACCTTCCCTAGCACTTGGAGCGTTTTTTCGTCGTGAGTCTCTAGGTCTTCGAGGGTGAAGACATGTGCTTTTACAAAAGAGGTGAGGAAGTCTGTATGAATCTGCCCAGCGGCTTCAAGGGCCGTTGTTCCTCGTCGGACGGGCCAGGCCTTGGTGATGCCCTTACCGAAGGTGAAGAATGTGATGAGTTTAAGAAGAGCAGCACTCGCACTAAGTACGTTGTCGAGTTCAGCGTTAAGGCTGAGCTCACGGCGCATCTCTGCGCGTTCTTCTAAGTCGTTGATCTCCAGGAGTTCTCGTTCAGATTGAATGCAGATAGCGATGGCTGGACGACCAAGCTTCTGTGTCCATTCGTCGTGCCCCCCATCCATCCCTTCGTCAGTATTCACGACGATCAGCGTTGGTTTGAGAGTAAGGAGATTGTAGGGAGCCAGCAGTGCACGCTCCTCATCGCTGAGTTCAATGTCGCGAGCCATTAGGCCCTCATCACGCATAGCACGCCAGATGCGCTCAAGAGCCGCAAACGCTACGGCTGCTTCTTTATCATTTGTATTGCGAGCACGGGATTTCGCCACAATGCGATGCTTGTCGACCAAATCAATATCCGCCATGACGAGTTCGTGCTCAATAAGTTTGATGTCTCGCAATGGGTCCACGCCTGCTTCAGTATGCAGGACATCAGTCTTAGAGAATGCGCGGACCACATGGAGAAGTGCATCCATACCACGGATGTGGTGCAAGAATTGATTTCCAAGACCAACACCTTCATGGGCCCCCTTTACAAGTCCGGCGATGTCCCAGTATTCGATAAGTGTCGGCATGAGCTTGGTGTTGTGCGTGGCTGCGGCAAGTCGATCCAACCGTTCGTCTGGAATAGAGACGATGGCAGAGTTCGGATCGACGGTACAGAAGGGAAAGTTTTCTGCTGGAACGTGTTTGTTTGTCAGCGCGTTGAAGAACGTTGACTTGCCCACGTTGGGAAGTCCGATAAGGCCAATGCGAAGCATAGATACTTCGTAAGATGGTTAAATGGTCGATAGGCGTTTTACCATGCTTGTGGATTTGAGCCAAGATTTTTTAAATGAAAACAATCAGAAAACCCGCCATGCGTATGGCGGGTTTAGCGTTCTGCGAAAAGACCTTCGAAGAACATTTGACTGGAACGGAACGCGGCGATCCCAGGATCCTCAAACTGGTCGTTGTGTAGTTCGTTTGGTTCCAGACCGGCGCCGGTGTAGATCCGTTCGGCGTCCACCCGGGTGACTTCCGGGTGGTAGGCCGTCGCCCACATTCCTGTTCCGACTCGGAAGGCCTCAACCTTGTCATGGTTGGAACTGGCCAGGAGGACGGCTCCTTCAGGGAGACGTCTGATGTGGTTCGAGTGGAACTCGAACTGGATGCAGGAGTGATCCGGGAAGAGCGCGTGCGGCTCGATAGGAACGATCTGGTTCCATCCGCGGATCGTGGGTCCGTGGGCCACGTCCCCACCGAGAGCCAGAGCGATCATCTGGGCACCCAGACAGATGCCGGCACTCAGGGGTGCACGCTCTCCTTCGTGTGCCAACTGCTGGATGAGCTGGAGATCCTCTTCTAGGAAAGGGAACTCCTTGCGCGCGGCTTCGTCTGCTGACATCGGACCGCCACCGAAGATGATGGCGTCGAACGAGTCAGGGACTGGCTCCCCGTTGTGGCGCTCGATGACGAGTGCTTCGGGCAACCACTGCTTGAACGCAAGTGCACGTCCGGGTGCGTACTGACAGATGACGATGCGTTTCATGACACCTCCTTCTTGATGGTGAGGTTCCAGGTGATGGGGCGACCAGTGATCCGTTCGTAGAGCTCGGCATAGGTGGTCGCATCTTCGCCAAGGATGCGTAGCTGAGCTCCAGAGCCGGTTGCACGGATGGCAGCGTACTCCGCTTCGGGATCTGTGACCACGAAGTGCCTGAGCTGTTTCCAGTGAAGAGAGACTCCCAGGCCAGGACCTGTGAAGGCACAAGCCTGTCCATCTGGTGCGAGGGAGAAACGCTCATGGATGAGATGGCGCTCACCATGGAACCAGTCGGTCGCAGGCTGCCATCCATCCGAGGGAAGGGTGGCTGACACAAGGACGCAAGCTGCGTGCTGGTCGTAAGCGCGTCCGATCGCCGTGGGGAAGGTTCCTCCCACCAAGGATGCAGTCGGCGGCTTACAGGCCTCTCGGGTCGCCTGTTCGATGACAAGGGCTTGCCGAATACCACCTACCTTCTGGATCTTGAAGTTGAGTGGAATGCCTGCTGCACTGAGGGCTTGGGCATCCTGTTCTGTCAGGAAGGCTTCATCCGCCACCACATCGATGTTGATCGTCTCACGTGCGTATCGGTGCGCTTGAATCGTCAGGAGGGTATCTTCCGAGACAGGCTGCTCCACGAAGAGAAGCTCGTGCACGAAAGAACCATCACGCTTCATCTGATCACACAGATCTGCCCACGCGGTGGGAGTGAGACTGGCGTTGAAGTCCACGGCAAAGCGACCGCTGCGCGCACGTGCGACCTCTCTTGCGAGACAAAGACGCTGGAGGGCGTCCTGCACATCACTGCCACACTTGAGCTTGGGGGTGCGCCCATGATCGTAGATCTCGGTGATGCGATCACGAAGAGCACTGAGGTCCAGAAGACCAATGCTCTCCAGGATTGAACCTTGCGTGCGTGCCGGGGTGTACAGAGCATGGATAGAAACACCACGCGCCTGACCCAGGGCATCATCGAGGGCCATGTTGAGTGCTGCTTGGGCAGCGAAGCATCCGTCGATCTGCCGACGATTCCAGCTCTCATCAAGGATCTGTTCACGTTCATCCAAGGATCTGCCCGTGAGGGGAAGATTCTTCAAGGCCGAGTAGATGTCCCAGGCATCGTAGTGTGAGAACGGGAAGTCGATGGACGCTTCTCCCACAGCTTCGATTTCACGATCACCCAGGTCTACGTTCAGGACCAGGAACACACGGGGTAGGTCGCGGAGCACGCCAAATCCCAGTCGAAACGGCTCCGTGAGGGGGATGGCGATGAGGAGTACTTGTACTCCCGTGATGATTGGCATGAAGAATCTCCATGTAGAAAGGCCGCTCCAGCATTACACGGGAGCGGCCACAGGTTGGACGCAGGGGTCAGTTTTCGAAGACCAGGTCGATGATGGCCTGGACGCGATCGATCACATCCCCGGTGCGTGGAGCGGGCGTCTTGGAGATCTTGTCCCAAAGACGCAACACCGCGTTGAGGTGGTTGACCGCTCCACCGAGCTTCTTGTCGCCCCAGACCTCCACCGCTTCTTCGTAGACGGCGCGTGCGTTCGTGTCCGGCTTGAACACGATGCGGCGTTCGCCTGGAATGGCGATGTAGGGGGAGGCCTTCATCCGGCGCTGGTCGAATGTGCGACCCGGCTGGACGTAGGCGAAGCTCATCCCTCCGTCACAGTGCTCGCGGAACGCCTCGTCGTAGAGACGTTCGTCGAAGCCCTGTTCACTCTTGATCGCCTGGATGAGCCAGCCGAGCTTGAGCGAGACGCCATGTTGACGCCGATACCAGAGCATGTCCGTGAGTTCGCGGTCGACGTACTCACCCTTGCCGGTATGGATCTCCGACAGGAGGGCCTTGTACGTGTCCGTGGTATCGAACTCGCTGGAGAGATGTACGTTCAGCTCCACACCAGTCACGCGGGCGATGCGCATGAGCACATCTCTGTACTCGGCGGCGATTTCGGCGACCCCCTCAGGGGTGCAGAAGTCGTTTGAGAGTGCGTGAGTGTCCGCGATGTGGTGGTGGATGGCATCGAGGCCGAGGGAACGGCGGAAGAACTCAGCCGTGAGCACCAAGACCAGCACGTCGAAGGGGAGTCCCACCGACGGTGCCTTGGGGGTGCACAGTCCGGTCCCGTAGTAGATTCCTCCGCTCGGATTCGCAAGGAAGTCCGGGTGGATCAT
>PFWU01000019.1:0-10446 GCA_002791295.1 Candidatus Uhrbacteria bacterium CG_4_9_14_3_um_filter_50_9 | reverse complement strand
TTGAGGATCTGCTCACGCAGGAGCTCGCGGTGGATGGGACGTGAGCCATCGAGGCTCTTGCTCCACTGCTCTTTGAGCTCGGCGAAGAGCACGTCCGAGGGGCAGCCGTCGGTGAGCCGATCGGACCACACTTCGCGCACCTCGTTGATTTCCTCCTTGTTCGCACCCAGCCGGCTCAGGCCGTCAGCGGCACGTTCGATCATCTGTCGGAGCACGTCCATCCCACTTCGGAGCTTGGGACCGTCTTCGGTCATGATCCAGAGCTTGCCCCGGAGTCCGTGGACCATCGCACTCCAGCGGTTATCCTGCACCAGGTGGAGCGGGAGCCGAGGAAGTGGCGAGGTCGTGAACACGTGGATCAGCCCGACCGCGAAGGCGATCATGGCGTAGTCCTCGAAGGGGGTGGGCTGCAGGGAGACAGGTCGGAACTCGACGGCGAGCTGTGGACGTTCCTCGGTGTGACGGAGGAACTTGAGCCGTGCTTCGCGCCAGTACAGCCCGACTGCGATCTCGATCGCTGCGTCGGGGTTGTCCAGGATGGATGGCTGGTCGAAGAGGTCCTGTGCGTACGCCTCCACCGAATTGAAGTAGTGAGACGGAAGACCCGAACGCGTCGAGTGTCCCGTCACCACCTCGCCCCAGGTGCGGACGTCGTGACTGGTCTCCCACAGGGCGCTGCGGATGTCCGCGAACCCCGTGTCCAGACCATTGAGGAACCGGGCGTTGGCCGAGAGGGCCACCGCATATGGACCGACCTCGAAGCTCGCGTTGAGCATGTCGAGGCCATCCTTGATTCCCATACAGTCGATGGTTGCCTGGATGGACGAGCAGGCTCCGACAGCTGTCGGGTTCTCCGTCCGGATCTGGGTGTGACCGACACCGATGGTGGCCGGCATACCAGCGCGACGGTTGTCGCGGTGGAAATCCGGTACCAGCAGGTAGCGCTCGACCCCACGGGTCCGGCAGCGCTCGTCGACTTCGACAATGGGATCGGATCCCATGCGAATCGGTCGAGCATCGTGCAGGGCGAGCTCTTCGCGCAGGTGTGCGGACTCACTCAGGATGAGGCGCTTGAGCGTGGTGAATCCACCTGCGGCGGTCACGTCGACCGGGTCGGGGGCGAGCTCGATCTGAGCAGCTCCCAGTTCCTTCTGCCAGCCACGGCTCAAGTTGGCTTCCACGAGCTGGTCGCGGATGCGCTGATCGAGGGTGTGACCGTCCGAGCGGACGCAGGAGGTCTCCAGTTCCACCCCGACCAGACGCATGGATCCGATCGGGCGCTCGAAGCGCTCGATGTCAGAGACCAGACGGAGGAGGGTGGAGCGGAGAGCCTCACGCATTGCGGGGAAGTGCGGATAGCTCTCGTCGAAGCGTTCTGCACGGCTGTGCCGACAGAAGGTGTCACTCGATTGGGACATGGTGTCTCCAGGGGTGGTTTGTGTTGAGGGAGGTGTGTTCAGCTTCGTCTAGACGATGCGGAACTTGCAGTAGGTTCGCTTTCCGATTCGGATAGAGCATTCCAATCCCGTTGCCGGAACCAGATCCTCTGGACCGATCGTCGTGTCACTGGTGCCTTCCAGCAGGTGGACGCCGCTTTGTTCGAGCAAACGTCGTGCCTTTGAGTTGCTGGAGGCCTGCGGCAGGTTCAGCTTGCGCAAGAGCAAGATCCAGTCAGGAGCATCAGCCTTGTTGATCTCGATGACTTCGAGATCGTCCGGAATGTCCTTCTGCACGATGCGTGTATTGAAGGCTGTCTCCGCTTGCTTCGCAGCGTCTCGACCATCGAGGTCGGCAACGACTACGCGTGCAAGCAGGCGCTTGACGTCCATTGGGTTCACGCTCCCACTGGCCATGGCGGCGGCGAGTTCGTCCCACGAAGCGTCACGGATGTCCGTGAGTAGCTTGAAGTACATCTCGAGCTGGGTGTCTGGGATGCTCATGAGCTTCCCAAATTTCTCAGCAGGTTCTTCCGTGATGGCGATGAAGTTCCCTTCGGACTTGGACATCTTCTTACCGTCACCAGTCGTGCCGAGGAGGAGTCCTGTTGTCAGGGCACTTTCCGGCGTCAGTCCTTCGTTTTCCATGACGCGTTCAGCATCGTAGAAGTTGAGGAGCTGGTCATCGCCCCCGAGTTCAAGCTCGGCGTTGAGATGCACGGAGTCGATCGCCATGAGCGTCGAGTAGAGCAGCTCGGAACGGGTGATGGAGGCACGTGTACGGAAGTCGTCTCGTTGCATGGCCTGAGCGACCGTAAGGCCGCTGAGGATGCGAAAGAGATCTGCTAGCTTGAAGCCAGAGAGCCAGTCGCTGTTGAACACGACCGTGGTGCGGTCGATGTCGATGACCTTGCCCGCCTGGGCTGTGAAGGCCTTGGCGTTGTTCGCAATGTCCTCGTCACTCAGAACAGGTCGGGTCGACACACGTCCGGTGGGATCACCCACGCGAGCCGTGAAGTCGCCGATCAGGAGGGTCACGTCGTGACCCATGTTCTGGAGGCGTCGAAGTACGAACAACGGCACGGCGTGTCCGAGGTGGATACTACGTGCTGTTGCGTCGATGCCGTACTTGACGCGTAGGCCTCTTCCTTCCTTCTTGCATGCCTTGAGCATGTCCTTGAGGCGGGATTCGCCGACGATGTGCTTCGACCGCTCAGCGAGCAGATCGAACTGTTCCTCTGCTGACAACCCGGAGAGATCCGGGTGTTCGAGCAGGATTTCTTCGAGTTGGTTGAGATTCACAAGCTTCTCCTGGTTACACAGTGGTTGCGTGACTAAGTGGATCTATTCTACAACACTGAGCTTCACTCGCAAGAACAAAGTATTCAGTTGTGAAAGATCGACAGAAAAACCTATCACGCTCCATTTTGGGTGTCAATTTAGAAACATTCGTACGAGTCGTAGCTCGTCGTAGCTGTATCTTTCGTTAAAGTGCTTAAAAATGGCGGTGAGAGAGGGGTGTTTGAGTGTTTTAAATGCCGCCTCGATTTTTTCGGCGTCCTTGCCTATAGGGCGGATGTGCTCAAGGTCGGGGGCCTCGTCGGTGTAGAGGAGCTTTTCGATGTGCTGGAGGATGGTGCCGTGGCTGAGCCCCCGCTCGTCGGCTACTTCTTTTATTGAGTGTTTTTGTGCGAGTAGGCTTTTTGTTTCCTCTAAGGTGCTACTGAGTGCACCAGATGAGACGGTGTTTGTGCGGGTGATTTTTTCTGGTGCGGATTTCTCTTCCAGTTTGTGTTCCTGAGCGTGCGTGCGAATCACAGAAAGAAAGGTTTCGCCAAACGCTTCGAGCTTTTTGGCTCCCACCCCGAAGAGGTTTGAGAGAGAGTCTTCGCGCAGTGGAATATAGAACGACATCTCGTGGAGGGTGCGATCACCAAAGATGACAAACGGAGGTACGCCTTGCTCGTCTGCAATTTCTTTACGCAGCGCACGGAGTTTTTCAAAAAGCACTTCGTTGTAGTCGAGGTCGGACTTGGACCTACTTGTTTTTGTTTTGGAGGGTTTGATCGACTTGAGTTTTGGTAAAAGAATAGGGGACTTGTGGGCGAGCGCCTGTCGCCCCTTTTGGCTCACACAGAGGGTTGGATACTCACCAGTGTTTTGTGTGAGGTAGCCATAGGTTTTGAGGGATTGCACGTACTCACGCAGAGCGTTAATCGGCACGCCCTTCGCAATCCCATGGACAGATAAGGTGTCATGGCGGAGCTCGACAATGCGTTGTTTGTTTGAGCCACGCAGGACATCACACACGTGAGCTGCTCCAAACCGTTCACCGGTTTTGAGAACGGCAGAAAGAATCTTTTGCGAGATTTCTGTTGCGTCCACGAGCTCCGCTTCCTCTGTCACACAGTTGTCGCAAGCATCACAGGAGGTAGGGGCCGTGAACTCGCCGAAGTACATAAGGAGAAAGAAGCGTCGACAGACCGTGTTCTGACAGTACTCCACCATATCGTCGAGTTTCTGCGTGGCGAGTTTCTGCTCGTCCTCGTCATCGATCATGTTGATGAAGTACTCCTGCTTGCGACGATCGGCATACGAGTAAAACAACACACATTCACTCGGCAGCCCGTCACGCCCTGCACGTCCTGTCTCTTGGTAGTATCCCTCGATCGTTTTTGGAAGATCGACATGCACGACCAGTCGCACATCTGGCTTGTCGATGCCCATCCCAAAGGCAATGGTCGCGACAATAATCTGCACCTCATCGCGAATAAACATATCCTGCGCCCTCTCGCGATCCTTCTTCGGGAGTCCGGCGTGATAGGCCGTAGCCTTGATGCCCGCGCGTTTGAGCTGTGAGGCGACTTCCTCGGTATTTTTTCGTGAGTAGCAATACACAATCGCGGATTCCCCCTCATGCTCCTTTAAAAGAGCAACGAGCTCAGCGGTCGTATTAAACTTAGGGCGAACACTGTAATGGAGGTTTTCGCGGTTAAAGCTTGAAATAAACACCTGGCTCTTGCCCATGCCAAGCTGACTCAAAATGTCCTTTTGAACCTGTGGAGTTGCCGTGGCAGTAAGTGCAATGATGGGCGCCTGCGCCACCTTCATTCTAAGAGACCGCAAGTTCCGGTAGTCAGGACGAAAGTCGTGGCCCCATTCAGAAATACAATGTGCCTCGTCAATCGCAAGAAGGCTCACCTCCAGCTCACCCAAAAATTCATTAAACCCAAAAGCCCCCACACGCTCTGGCGCCACATACAAAATCTTCAAGTGCCCGCTCCTTGCCCGCTCCATGACGGCACCCTGCTCCTTAGGTGTAAGCGAGCTGTTCAAAAACGCCGCCTCAATCCCGTTCGCGCACAAGGCATCCACTTGATCTTTCATAAGCGCAATAAGTGGGGAGACCACCAAGGTGACTCCAGGCAGCGCCAAGGCAGGCAACTGATAACACAGAGACTTTCCACCACCTGTGGGCATCAACACAAACGCATCCTTCCCGTCCATGACATGATCAATGATCTCTTTTTGAAGCGGCCGAAAAGAGTCGTATCCAAAATGTGTTTTTAAAAGGTCGAGCATGGGGAAGGGTTTAGGGGTTGGGGTTTAGGGGTTGGGGGTCGAACTATTCGAAGTTTCAAACAAAAAAACGCGATCGTCGCGTTTCGAGGAAACGTTCTCTGCGTTGAGTTTAGAAAGATTCGAAGGGGGTGTCAAACAGAATTGTGGTTTGATTGTGGGTATATCCGGTGTTACAATCCTCCCACTATTCTTCAAAAATCTATGGCAAAAAAATCCAGTACGACCGCTCTTACTCCAGAACAGCACGCAGCGCAGGATAAGCGCTATCAGGAGAATCATGAATACGATTATGTGATCGTTGGGACGGGGTCTTCGGCTCTCACGGTTGGGGCGCTGCTTGCGAATGCGGGGAAGAGGGTCTGCATGCTGGAGGCACATGATATTCCTGGGGGGTATTGTCAGTCGTTTCGAACGGGTGATTTTTATTTTTGTGCGCAGGTGCACTATATCTGGGGCTGTGCTCCTGGAGGGAAGATCTATGAGTTTTTGAAACGGATTGGGCTCGAAAAAGATATTACGTTTGAGCTCTTTGATACGTCTGGATATGACGTCATGGCCCTGCCGGACGGGAAGAAGGTTCGGATTCCGTATGGGTGGGACAAGCTTGTTGAGAATGTTGTGGAAGTGTATCCGGATCAGAAGGAGCCAATGGAGAAGTTTGTGCGGGTGATGAAGAAGCTGCGTGAGGAGTTTAAGCATCTGCCAGACCGAAAGCTGAAATGGTGGGAGTACCTCAAGGCGTTCAGGGTCCCGACTATTATTAAGTATCGGAAGGCGACCGTGCAGAATCTGTTTGATGAGTGCGGACTTTCAAAAGAGGCGCAGGCTGTCCTGTGCGCAAATGCTGGAGACTTCATGGAGCCACCTGAGAGGTTGTCGCTTTTTATGTATGTTGCACTTTTTGGCGGATACAACACAGGCGCCTATTACCCAACCAAGCACTTCAAGTACTACATCGAGCGCCTCGCGAAGTTCATCACCGATCACGAGGGTTGTCACATCTACTACGAAACAGAGGTCGACAAAATTAATACCGAGGGGACAAAGGTCGTGAGTGTGGAGACCAAGAACGGAAAGATGTTTACGGCTAAAAATTACATTTGCAATGGTGATCCAAAGAAAATGGCTAGTATTATTGGAATGGATAAGTTTCCAAAGGAATATCAGCAGAAACTAGACTATGAGTACTCGCCGGCGGGTGTGGTGGTCTATCTTGGACTCAAGGATATCGACCTTCGTGAATACGGATTTGGCTCAAGCAATATCTGGCATCTTGAAGCTTGGGACATGAACAAAATGTGGAAAGAGATGGGGGAGGTGAATTTTGAACAACCATGGATCTTCATGTCGACACCGACCCTGCACACCGATCAGCCTGGGACGACACCAAGCCCTCAGCACCAAATCCTCGAGATCGCCGCCTACACAGAGTACAAACCGTTTAAGGAGGCACAGGATCGTGGGTATGCCGAGTACGCAAAGCTCAAGCAGAAGATCGCAGAGCGCATGATCGATATTGTGGAAGAGAAATATATTCCAGAGATTCGAAAGCACATTATGGTAAAGACAGTGGGAACATCAACGACAAACGAAGATTTTGTTCTCACGCCACACGGCAACGCCTATGGGGCAACGATGACACCTGAGCAAGTAACGCTCAAACGCCTCAAAGCCAAAACTCCGTTTGAAAACTTCTGGTGGTGCAATGCCTCAAGCGGCTGGGCAGGCATGTATGGAACAGTCGCAACAGGAATACAACTCTACATGGACCTCACAGGGGATACGTTTTACAACAATCATGTCCTCAGATCAGACGAAGACACAATCGCTGATTTGTAGAAAAAGAAGAACTCCTTGCCTAGGCAGGGAGTTTTTCAATGACTTGTTGTGCGACACGTTGGCCGCATCTGAGGGCGCCTTCGGTCCAGGGGCTGTTGAGATAGTCCCCGCACAGGAAAACGTTTTGTGCGCCTTGGCCAGGGCCATCGAGGTAGGTGTTCACACGTTTGAGAGAGCCTGGATAAAATTTTGGCATGGCCTCAGGCCAGCGTTCAAGGTCAAACGATTCTACCTCTGATACATCATTTACCCACGGGCAGACACGGACAAATTCTTGTTTGACTTGGCTGAAGACGTCCTTGTCAGGCTGGTTCATGAGCGTTTTTGCAAAGCCTTCATGGAGCCAGGTGCACACGAGCGACTTCCCATCATGGATCACCTCTTCACCTTTCATCGCTTCGTTCACATACCCAGAGATTTTTTCGCTCTCGACAAACGGCACCCACACAATGGCGGTGTCTGGAAGGTTTTCGCGATCAATCTTGAGAGCCACACTGATGGTTGTGGCGTAGCGAGCAGCGTCGAGGATCTCGCGCTGTTCTGTGGACGGATTCTTGTAGAGTTGTTTGGTGACTGTGGCTGGGGAGGCGAGCACAGCTCCATTAAATAGTTCGCCATCGACCGTCACATGCGTGCCTGTAACGACTTCTTGCACGTGATGGTTGAGCCGTACATCAAGGCGCTCGGCAAATGCATTTGGAAGCGCTTGCATGCCGCCCTTTGTGCGATGGAGATCCCACTTCTTTTGATCACGTTGAATAGATTTCATGACACCCATGAGGGCCCCTACTGAGATTTCATCTGCACGGTGGAATTGATAGGTGGAGGTAAAGGCGTCCACGAGGTAATCCGCCACTTCCTTTCCTGCTCGCCTACGCATGAACGAGTAGGCATCACCAGAGTCATGATTCGCCAGTTCGCTCAGATTAAAAAAATCACCAACGTTTCGTGTGAGGACTTGCTGTAGTGCGAGACGTGCTTTTGAGAGGGGGCCAATCACGTCCTGCATGGACCTGATTTCTCCTTCGCGGAACACACCGTAGCGCAGAAACCGCATGGGCTCCCACTCGATGTGGAATTTCGCACAGTACCCCTTCATCTCCTCGTACAAGTTGCACAGATGGTCTGCACCAAGATCAAAGATGAATTCGTTTGTTGTGCGCGAAGACATCCGTCCACCGACCTGTGCACGGGATTCAAACACCACCACCTCGTATCCAGCTTCAGAAAGCTCGTAGGCGCAGGTAAGCCCAGCAATTCCAGCGCCGATGACCGCAATACGTTTCATATGTGGCTTAGTATGACAGAATTGAATTTAAAAAGCACCAAAGATTTGGTGCTTTTTACTGTGAACCTAACGTGTGATGCTAATGGTTTCACTGAGTTCTGCTGTTGGGGCGCTCACGGTAATCGCATTCGTTGTTGCGTCTTGTGAGATGCTGTATCCCGTTGAATAGCTAGATTCAGATGTCCAACTTGCGGTGGCATCGGATGGATCTACAGGCATAGAAGACAAGTACTCTGTGACAAGGCATGGTGCGATGTCGTAGTTACCAACACCACTTCCCATGTTGGTTGCTGTGGCTGGAACACTTCCAGCAGAGGCACAAGTGAAGATCCCGTTGTTTTCAGCAGCGTTGGAGCTAATCGCATTCATAATGGTATTGACATGCGAGTAGCGTGTTGAGTTGCGGCCATTGGCGAACTGACGACCTGGGTTGAGGGCCACGAGAACAGCACCAACTAAGATAGCAATGAGAGCAAGCACGATAAGGATTTCAACGAGTGTGAATCCTTTCTGTGATGAAAGACTTCGCATAGGGATGTTTCTTGTTACGCTTATTTGATACAATTGTACCACGAAGAAAATTTATGGGACAACAAACAGAAACGCACAGCAGTAAGTCAGCAAAGGGCACGTTCCTTCAGGAACTGGCTCGTCAGATTAATGAAAGTCGAAAGAATCCTGCGCTCAAAGAGCTTGAGTCACTGGAAAGGGCTTCCGTAAAAGATTTGGTGGATGGTCTCGTGAGGTTTGCCTATAAGTCTACCGCTTCAGATATCCATATTGATCCGATTGAGGGAGGAACGGTCGTCCGTTATCGTATTGACGGTATTTTGCACGATGTTCTTCTATTGGAACCTGAGACACATTTTAAGGTGGTGACCCGTATCAAGGTTCTTTCAGAGCTACGCACGGACGAACACTACGCCCCGCAGGATGGACGTTTTCGTTTGATTGTCGACGAGACACCGATTGATTTGCGTGTTTCCATTTCCCCAACCTTTTATGGCGAGAATACTGTTCTTCGATTACTCATCGGAGAAGATGATGCACTCGCGCTCGAAGATTTGGGATTTTCAGAATCGGATCTGGGACGTATCAAGCGCAATATTGCAAAATCTTATGGAATGATTGTTGCGACCGGTCCAACAGGTGCAGGGAAAACAACCACACTCTATGCACTGCTCGACATTTTGAATTCACGTGAGCGTTCCATTGTGACCATTGAAGATCCGATTGAATACACAGTTCCTGGGGTAACGCAGATTCAAATCAACCCTCGAACAGATCTCACGTTTGCCAAGGGACTTCGGACGATTGTGCGTCAGGATCCGAATATTATTATGGTGGGTGAGATTCGTGATGAAGAGACGGCATCCATTTCTGTGAACGCTGCCATGACAGGGCACTTGTTGCTATCCACACTGCATACTAATAGTGCATCTGTGACACTTCCACGCCTCTTGGACATGGGAATTGAACCGTTTTTAATCGCCTCCACAGTCAACCTTGCGATTGGTCAGCGCCTTGTGCGCCGACTTTGTAAGGAGTGTGCACAAAAGAATCCTATTTCAGACATTGAGCGTGAGACGCTTCAGAACTTTGTTTCAGAAGAAGAGGTTGCAGGCATTAAGTATTCGTATACCCCTAAGGGTTGTCCTGCGTGCAGTCAGTCTGGCTACACGGGACGTGTGGGGATCTATGAAGTGCTTGAACTTTCTGAAAACATCAAACGTCTTGTGATGAAGCGTGAGAACGCAACGGAAATTCAAAAAGTCGCTGTTGAGGAGGGGATGACCTTGATGATTTCAGATGGAATAAAAAAGGCTTCTGAGGGATTAACTTCCTTGGCAGAGGTTGTCCGCATTATTCAAGAGTAGAGGGCTCCAGTACCTATGAAGACGCGGAAGGAAGAAAAAAAACCTTGGTCCACAAAGGTGGGTTTCCTTGATCGGATCACCGTCAAAGAACGGATTGTTCTGTTTAAGCATCTCGCCTCCATGATTGATGCGGGGGTTCCTCTGGAGAAAGGGTTGATAGCGATCCATAAGCAAACACGATCAAAAGCATTTCATCGCATCTTACATGCGCTCCTCAAAGATCTAAGTTCTGGAGAGGATCTGGCTTCAAGCATGAAAAAAATGCCACATGTGTTTAGTGACTTGGTCATCAACCTGGTTGGCATTGGGGAACAAACAGGAACGCTCTCGGAGGCGTTGTTTCGCATTCATGAACATTTTGAGAAGTCACGTGAGCTCAAGAAAAAAGTCATGTCTGCGCTCATCTATCCGATGATTGTAGTGG
>PFWU01000010.1 GCA_002791295.1 Candidatus Uhrbacteria bacterium CG_4_9_14_3_um_filter_50_9 | reverse complement strand
GATCGATATTGATGGGTTATTTAATCGATTTGTCTCAATTGAAAACTTATTTTACGCATGGGAACTGTTTCGCAAAGGTAAGCGTCATCGAGGCGAATACAAGAAGATGGAAAATAACGTTGAGATGTTTAATGAGTCCGGTCAGTCGCTTGGAATTGTGTTTGAAACCACACCGGCATATCTGACACCTAAACAAATGCAAGAGCTTGTGCAGTGGACGAGTTGGGCACTGGATGAGAGCGATTATCACCCTTTACTCATCATTGGTAACTTTCTTGTTGAGTTTCTTGCCATTCATCCATTCCAAGATGGAAACGGTCGGCTTTCTCGTATCCTCACAAACATGCTTATGCTTAAAGTTGGGTACGCGTATGTGCCGTATGTCTCGCATGAGAAGTTGGTCGAGGAAAACAAGGCTGACTATTATCTCGCGTTACGTCGAAGCCAGAAGGCCCTCAACGGATCACATCCAACAGTCGAAGCATGGTTGGAGTTCTTCCTGGGCATCTGCAAGGAACAAGCCGAGCAGGCAATCGAACTACTTTCACACGAAAATCTTGAACGACTACTCTCTCCTAAGCAGTTGACTGTTTGGAATTACCTGAATGAAGCCAAAGAGGCTCCGCCTCGCGAAATTGCAAAAGCAACAGGCGTTGCTCGCCCAACCGTGTCGCAAGCCCTGGATGTACTCCTCCGACTTAAGAAAATTGAACGTCTTGGTCAGGGGCGCAGTACTCGATACAAAATCCTGTAGCACATGAAGGCTAAAGTCAAAGCACCACACTATTGTATGGATTTCTATCGTTATCTCTATGAACTCAATCAATGAAGATGAGCTTGAACGCTATCTTTCACTGTTTCGCGGTCGACAAGATGTTTACGCCAGACGTTGGGAAAAAGGAGAAAAGTCAGGATATGCGCCAGCCTACCAATTTGATTGGAACGAATTTTGGGCACACAAAAACCGCGGTGGCACGATGGTAAACTTTGAAAAGAAAACGGCCTTACCCCTCACGCCAGAAGTCATAAAGAAACACCTATTTGGCGGAGACGTAATCGGTATTTATCCACTCCTTCAAGATAACACCTCTTGGTTCCTCGTCGCTGATTTTGATGGAAAGTCATCATTTGACGATGCGAAGAAACTGATGAATGTTTGTACAGATCATGAGCTACCTGCGTATATGGAGCGCTCGCGTTCCGGGAATGGAGCACATGTTTGGTTATTTTTTGAGGAACCATATCCAGCTGCGCGAAGCCGGTCGATCATACTGGAATTAATCCGTCGTGCTTTGGATTTATCAATGTTCGATAAAGAAGTCTCATTTGATCGGCTATTTCCGAATCAAGATGTCCAAAGTGGAAAAGGCTTTGGTAATCTCATCGCCCTTCCACTGCAGGGTTCTTCGGTACGAGATGGAAATACTGTTTTCATTGACGAACACGTAAAGCCCTATTCTGACCAGTGGAGGTTTTTAGAGTCAATAAGCCGAGTGACAACGAAGCAGTTAGATACGCTTTTTACACAACTCACGAAAGATCCTCTATCTGAAACATCGACCCGATCAAGTAAGTTGACCTTGGTTCTAAATACAGGGATCCAAATCAAAAAAGAACTTCTTGATAAAGCATCAGTAAATTTCATTCGAGAAGAACTCAATTTTCCAAACCTAGATTATTGGTTGAAGAAACGTTTCGGAAAAAGCACCTACAAAACAGAAAAGTTTTTTCGTCTGATTGAGGAGGACGGTGAGTACATCATTCTTCCTCGCGGATTTCTTTCCAGACTTGTCGATTACTTACGCACAAGAGGAGTATCGTTTGTTATTCGTGACGAGCGCCCATTTTTGCCGGCTATATCATTCACTTCGACTATTGAGTTGCGGTCGCAACAAGATGAAATTGTTGAACTTGCCACAGCTGTTGATCAAGGGGTGATCGTTGCACCACCTGGGAGCGGAAAAACAATCATGGGACTTGAAGTCATCGCCCGACGAGAACAGCCCGCACTGATCCTCGTTCATCGTAAACAAATTATGGATCAGTGGATTGAGAGAATCCAAACGTATCTTGGTATTCCAAAAGCGCACATCGGACGCATTGACGGAGTGAAAAAGAAATTCGGTGAAAAGGTGACGGTCGCAATGATGCAAAGCCTAGCTCGCAAAAAAGACCTGTCGGCATTGCGTGGAAAATTTGGCACAGTCATTATTGATGAATGTCACCACATCCCCGCCCAGACGTTTAGGGAGATCATTTCGGATATCGACGCCAAATATTGTTATGGACTTACCGCCACACCTGAACGAAAACATAAGGATGAGAAACTTATCTATTTGTTTATTGGAGACATTATTGCAGAGTTGTCCGAACAGTCGCAGGTCAGGAAAAAACCGACGAAGGGAGGGGCATCAAATCAGGTGAGCAAAGTCATTATTCGCGAGACGGAAATCGAAATCCCGTTTTCGTTTATGACGGATAATTATCAGATTTTGGCACGTATAATTTCGTTCGACCAAGGCAGAAATAAGCTTGTTTTAGATGATATCCAACAGTGCGCAAAGAATAGACGCAAGACATTAGTGCTCAGTGAACGCAAAGAACATCTCGAGATGCTAAACATGCTTTTGAAGGGTCGTTGTGAAACGATTCTTGTCACCGGCGACGATGCAGCTCGTTCCAGAAAGAGTAAGTTCCAACAAATCGAATCTGGACATTATCAGATCATTCTAGCTACAGGTCCACTCGTCGGTGAAGGGATGGATATTCCAGATATTGAAGCCGTCATTTTAGCATTTCCACTTGCGTTTGAAGGAAAGCTGAAACAGTACATCGGCCGTATACGAGGCGAACAAAAGCTTGTTTATGATTATCATGATTGCAAGACACCTTTTTTCGACCGACAGTTTAAGAAACGTAAGAAGTTCTATGAAAAATCTGGATTTGACCTGAATCTGAGTTAGTAAAAATGGCAAAGATAAAACGACCAGTAACGGTCGTTTTATCTTGGGAACAAATGCCCATCGGTCGCCCTGCGGCCATAGGCATACGGGGCGTGCACGATAGAAACTTGTCCTGGCGGAGAGGACAGGATTCGAACCTGCGAAAGGTTTCCCTTTACACGCTTTCCAAGCGTGCGCCTTCAACCACTCGGCCACCTCTCCAATATCAGTTCGAGGCCGACTATACCGCAATGATTAGATCAGGGCAACCAAGGGACTGCTCAACTTATGCCTCGCTCTTTTTTGAAACATGTTCCTTCAACTTCTTTTTTCCTCGATTCTTTTTCACCTTTTGTTCGATGTACTTCACCACTTCTCCGGCGATGTCGACTCCTGTTGCCAGGGTGATACCTTCGAGGCCTGGGGCTGAGTTTACCTCTAGGATGAGCGGACCTGTTTTTGAACGGAGGATGTCAACGCCGGCGAGGTTAAGCCCCATCTCTCTTGCAGCAGCAATGGCGAGTCGTTCTTCTTTTTTGGTTGGGGTGATGCCCTTTACGCTCCCACCTTTGTGAAAGTTTGCGCGGAATTCTCCTTTCTTTGCCTTACGCTCCATGGTGGCAACGACCTTCTTTCCAACAACGAAGAGACGTAGATCTTTCCCCTTTGCTTCGCTGATGTATTCTTGAATTTTGATTGGGTCGTTTGATGTGTTGTTATCTTTGAGGAGATGTTCAACCACAGGAGCGACGGCCCGCTGGGTTTCGCAAATAAAGATACCAGATCCACCAGAGCCGTAAGCGGCTTTCACAACGACAGGAAACTTGAAGTCCTTAAGGGTGACTTTAAGATGTTCTTCGTCAAAGAGAAGGGTAGTCTTTGGCATGGGGAGGTTGTGGTGAGCCAAGAGCTGGAGGGTGCGGATCTTGTTCTTTGCTCGGTGCACACCAAGGTATCCGTTGATCACCAGGCGTCCATTCAACTCAAACTGACGAATGACTGCAGAGTGAATGGAAGGGTCGTGATTGAAAAGAGGTCGAACAAAAATCGCATCATACTTTGGAAGAGGATAGCCACGATGAAGAATTTTTGTTTTTCCATTGAATCGAATTTGAAGGTCACGCTCACAGATCACATCAACGGTGTGGCCTCGTTTGATCATGGAATCAAAAATCATCTGTGTGCCAGGCTGCAGTTCCTTTCGTTCTTTAGAGAAAACTAAAATAGCTAGTTTCATACAGACACCCCTTCCGCAAGGAAAGGGGTATTCGGGAACGGTCCCGTTAAGGATTGAGAGTAAAGATTTCGCCGCAATTCTGTCAGGTCGGTATGGGTTTGTCAACGTATCAAGTGTCTATTTCATCAACTTGGCCTGCCTATAACCTTCTTTCTTCTTCCTCAATTACTTTTTCCACTCTTTCTAACACTTTCTTTGTATCCACGTCTTTTCTCTTTGTTTCAGCTTCAGCTTGCGCCAGAGCCTTTTCTTTCACAAGTGCTCTGTCCTCTTTATTAAGCACTTTGTCCGCCACTTCCCGTTTGACGTAAAGGTTCATGAGGGAGAAGACAATCGTGCTTGCGAACATGATGCTGATTGCGTTGATCACAAAGAGAATGAATGAGTCAGTGAGGACCGCGATATCAAAACGGGCGAGTCCAATGCCGGTGACGGCAAGTGGAGGGATGATGGCGACTGAAATTGCAACTCCAGGAAGGGTCGCACTGAGCTGTGGTTTGATCAGTGCAAAAGATGCCGCAGCCCCAGCCACGATAGCAATCGCAATGCTGATGATAGAAGGTTCGGTACGAGAAAGAATTTCGGCATTGAGATCTTGGTTGAGTCCTGCTTGCGATGTAAACAAGAGCGTCACAACCGCTGCGGCAGGGACGGCCCAGATGATCGCTTTGACAATCGTCCAGAATGAACGAAAAATTAATCGAGAGTCCGCCATCACGACCCCAAGGGAAAGACCTAGAATAGGGGAGAGAAGTGGAGCGATCAGCATGGAACCAATAATGACTGCCACACTGTTCGTTAACAGTCCAAAGGTGGCCATGAGTACAGAGAGAACCGTCATCAAAAAGAAATCATCACGTGGAGTGGATTCTTCGATGAGTCGTTTGATCGCTTCGTTTTTGTCAGATCCTGTCAGTGTACTGAAGAGTGTCGTTGCCATAGATTCATTTCAATTTGCTTGCATGATATAATTTCGCCACTATGTTGACAAATGCAATCATGGTGCTGGCAGGGTTTATACTGCTCATCAAAGGTGCCGATTTTTTCGTTTCAGGTTCTGCTTCGTTAGCTCGCAAGTTAGGGATCCCATCACTCGTTGTGGGACTCACGGTTATTTCAATCGGTACATCAGCCCCCGAGTTGTTTGTGAACTTAATTGCGGCTGTGCAGGGGTCCACAGCTCTTTCCATTGGGAACGTTCTTGGTTCAAATTTCGCGGACATCTTGCTTGGACTTGGGCTCGCTGCATTGTTTACACCACTAGCGCTTCAGAAGGGGACGGTTTGGAAAGAGATTCCGTTTTCGTTATTGGCAGGGTTTATGATTCTTGTGTTCGGCAGTGACTTGCTTTTGGATGGAACGCTGCCAAACATTATTACCCGATCCGAAGGCATCGCCTTATTAGCGCTCTTTGTTGTGTTCATTGTGTATACATTTGGTGTAAAGCAGCCAGGTGAACAACCAGAGGAACATATTGAGGTCCATTCATCCAATAAAACTCTTGGGCTCATTCTTTCAGGTGTTGCGGGCTTGGCGATCGGAGGGTTCATCACGGTCGAAGGGGCTGTTGGATTAGCTGAAGGTTTTGGCATCTCACAGAATTTAATTGGATTGACGGTTGTTGCTGCTGGAACATCTCTGCCTGAAATCATCACCTCTATTCAGGCGGCTCGCAAGGGTCACATCGATCTTGTCGTGGGTGGAATTGTCGGGACGATTATCTTTAATGCGTTGTTTGTTCTTGGAGTCACCGCATTAGTTCGTCCACTCCCATTTGCTGCCGACTCCCTCACAGACGCTTTCGCTGTGATGGGGGCGACGTTCCTTCTATTTTTGTCGTTGTTTATTGGTCGAAAAAATCATCTTGGAAAGACGGAAGGAACCATCATGCTCTTGTTGTATTTTGCTTATATCATCTTCGCAGTCGTTCGTGGGTGAAGACAAACGAAAAAGCTCCTGCTTTTTTTGCTTTTCATCCCCGTTCAGGCTAATCTCTACCTACTATGGATCCAAAGGATGAGATTAAAGAAAAGATTGATTTGCAGGAACTCATTTCGGAGTATCTTCCTCTTAAACCTTCAGGTTCTGGTTCGTTTAAAGGTCTTTGTCCATTTCACACCGAGAAGACCCCGAGTTTCAACGTCTCCCCAGACAAGCAGATCTGGCATTGTTTTGGCTGTTCTGAAGGGGGAGACTGTTTTAGTTTTATTCAGAAAATGGAGGGGATGACGTTTCCCGAGGCATTAATGCACCTCGGAAAACGCGTGGGGGTTGAGGTGACAAGGTTTTCTTCTAAAGAGGGGAACGAGAAGCAACGTGCACTTGAGATGCATGAACATGCTGAGACGTTTTATCGAAAGGTGCTGACGGATGGGAATGGTTCAAGCGCTGCACGAGCGTATGTCTTGAAGCGGGCAATCCCAGAGGAACTAGCCGTGAAGTTTGGTATTGGATTTGCACCGGATGAGTGGAATGCACTTGCAGCCGTGCTCCTTAAACGTGGATTTTCAGAAACCGAGATTGTTCAGGCGGGACTTGGGCTTAAAAAGAAATCAGGTTCGGGGATCATTGATCGGTTTCGCAATCGGCTCATGATTCCACTGCGTGATCGACACGGAAAAACCGTTGGGTTTACAGGGCGTATCCTTCCAGGGTCAAGCGATACAGGTCCGAAGTACATGAATTCTCCTGAGACGGTTATCTATCGTAAGAGCCGTCTTGTCTTTGGACTCGAGTTTGCAAAGACTGCCTGTCGTGAGAGAGGAACGATTATTGTGACAGAGGGAAATTTAGATGTCGTGGCCTCGCACAAAGCAGGTGTTGAAAATAGTGTGGCAAGCTCTGGGACCGCTCTGACTGAGGAGCAGCTTGCACTCATGAAGCGTTACACAGACACGATCATCTTTGCTTTTGATTCAGATGCTGCTGGATTTAAGGCAGGGAAGAAAGGGATGTCCCTTGCGCGTGGACTCGGAATGGATGTGCGTGCGGCGATTTTGCCTGAGGGGATCAAAGATCCTGATGAGCTTGTGCAGCAGGATCCAGAGGCATGGAAATTTCTTGTCGAACATTCTGTTCCGATCATGCAATTTCTTATTGAACATGTCACACGAGAAAAAGATCTCACGAACATTGATGATAAACGAGCAATCGCAAAAGAACTTTTGCCCGCCATTGGAGAGATCCAAGATGTTGTTGAGCGTGAACATTGGCTTTCCCGTACGGCCGATCTTTTAAGAGTGAATATCGACATCCTTCGTAAGTCATTGACTCCGTCTACGGCACCGATAAATCATTCGCCTCTAAAAACACCCATCGTTCAGATAAAGGAGAAGATGTCCATGAAAGAACAGGTCATTCAGCTCATGTTCGGCTCTCTTGTTCAGCAAGAAAACCGTTCGTTTCTAGAAAGAACAAAGCCATACCTTGCGTCAAGCGAACTGTGGATAACGCTTTACAATCTCCTTGAGGCAGAGTATGATTCTGTCAGTCATTCAGCACAAAAATCAATTTTTTCGCGACTCCGAGAGAAAGTCCAGGCTCACCCAAGGCACGAAGCGCTTCTTCCGCTTCTCGATAAAGCCTCCTTGTTGGCCGATGAGACGTTCCAGGATATGTCGCAAACTCAGGTGCTGAACCAACTAGAGACCCTTATGACCACGCTTGATCGTGGCGCAGATCAACGGGCCCGTGCTGACATTGCAAGACAGCTTCGTCAGGCAGAAGCTGCGGGAGACCAGGAGGAGGTTGCACGTTTGCTCGAACAACTTTGAAATTCGCAGTGACCAAGGGATTGCACCCTGGTTTGTATTGCGTCTGATCATCTTTTGATCCCTATGCCAAAAGCCAAGAAGAAGATTGCCACAAAGAAAAAGGCGACGACCAAAAAAAAGACAGGTTCGAGGAAGCCAACCACCAAGCGCAAGACCGCTCCAGGGAGGAAGAATCCGGCGACGAAAAAAGCTGTCAAGAAAACAGCATCGAAAAACATTCGCAAGGAACGTTACAAACGTGCGAGTTCGCCCGAAGAGGATGTTCTTGAGCGCTTGATATCAAAAGGGAGGCGTCGTGGGTATATTACTGAAAACGAAGTTTTGTTTACGTTTGTAGAAGTGGAGGATTACGTCGAGGTGTTTGAGGATTTTCTCGATGAACTGGACCGCGTTGGAGTGCACTTTGTTGAATTGAAGGAAGGGATCCTTGGTCGTGATAAAGAACGCGGTGAGGTGTACGACAAGATTCGTCTCTCAGACGAAGCACGTCGCATCGAGCTCCCGGACATTACTCAGGACTCGATCCAGATGTACTTGCGAGAGATCGGAAAGATTCCACTTCTGTCAGCTGAGCAGGAGGTTTCACTTGCGAAGCGCAAAGAGCGTGGAGAAAAAGAGGCTGACCAGCGTCTCATTGAGGCAAACCTTCGCCTTGTGGTTTCCATCGCAAAGAAGTTCGTTGGAAAGTCCATGTCCCTCTTGGATCTTATTCAGGAAGGAAATGTGGGGCTCTTCCGTGCGGTGAAAAAGTTTGACTACACCAAGGGGTATAAGTTTTCAACCTATGCAACCTGGTGGATTCGCCAAGCCATCACGCGCGCACTTGCCGACCAGTCACGCACCATCCGTATTCCGGTGCACATGGTTGAGACGATCAATAAGTTTAAACAGATTGAACGTCGACTGATTCAGGATCTGGGTCGTGAGCCGCTTGCGGAAGAAATTGCCGCCGAGATGGGGCAGCCACTTCACAAAGTTCGTCATATCCGGAAGATTTCACAGGATACTGTTTCCCTCGAGACTTCTGTGGGCGATGATGACGAGGACTCAAAACTGCAGGACTTTATTGAGGACGTTAAAACGATCTCGCCAGATCGTTCGGCAGGACGAGAGCTCTTGCGCGATTACGTGGGGCAATCCATGCGCGAGCTTACTCCCCGTGAGCAGAAGATTCTTGAAATGCGATTCGGTCTCACAGACGGCGTCAGCCATACGCTCGAAGAAGTAGGACGTGAGTTCGATGTCACCCGTGAACGTATTCGACAGATTGAGGCAAAGGCTCTTGAAAAAATTCAAGCGCACCCACTGATTGAAAAACTGAGAGATTATTAGAAGAACATCACCCTCGAGAGGGGTGGTGTTTTTTTGTACGGGACTGCTTCATCAACAATAGAACCGGGTATTCTTTGTGATATAATTGTCCTACTATGAAGTTTCGAACAGTATTGAAGCGTTGGTGGTTTTGGGTTGGAACGGTTCTTGTTGTTGTGGTTGGGAGTGCCGTGTTGTTTTCTGGAGGTGAAGAGGTGACGTACTCAACGGAGGTGACCGAACGTGTCACACTTGTTCAAACCGTGGATGCAAATGGTGAGGTTGTGAGCATTGACGAGGTCGAGTTGTCCTTTAATCTTTCCGGTACGTTGGATCAGATTTTTGTTGGAATTGGAGACACGGTTGAGGTCGGAACGATTCTTGCTGCGCTCGACACATCAGAGTTGGTTGGCGATGTGCAGAGCGCTTATCAGGCAGTAAAGATTGCTCAAGCACATTTGGATCAGCAACGTGCAGGAGCGACAAAAGAAGCGGTGTCTATCTCTGAGGCGGCTCTTGCCTCAACTCAGGTGTCTTTCAGCGCCTCAGAAAAGGATCTGGAACATCTCCAGATTCTATTAGATCTCGTTTCAGACCGTTATGCATTGGACACAGAAAGCGCCTCAGAGTCTGCTCAGGCGGCGAGTGATAACTATGATCAGATTGTTGAAGAGAATGCGGAAATGATTGCTGATGCGTATGACGATCTTTTGAGTGCCGCTTGGGCGGCCGTGATAGAGGTGCGTGCGGGGTTGAGTGAGTCAGATCAAATTATTGGGGCACGAAATGGCGCATTGAATGACGACTTTGAGCTTTTCTTATCCTCAAAAGACAAAGAGGCGCTTGAGGATGCTGAGGGACAGTTTGAGCGTGCAGAGGATTACTTGTTTGAAGCAGAAGAAGAGATGTTGCTCGTGGACTATGGTGATTCTGCAGATGCGATCGTGACAGCCGCAGAATCTGTGGCGGATGCTATGACAGAGGTCGCAAAGTTATTGTTGAATACACGAAAGGTCGTCGAAGCAACTCTTACTGGAGGGACATTCGTTGCAAGTGATTTAACGGCTCTCATGGCATCGGTGGATGCGGCGCGTGCGGCTGTACAGGTGGATCAGGCCGCACTTGAAAATGCGTTTCAAGTTGTTGTGGATACCCTTTCGAATGCAGAAGCAAACTTGGAAGATACAGAACACGCACTTGCTGCAGCAGAATTAGCTGAGGCATCAGCGGCTCTATTTGAAGACTATCAAGTGGAGCTTGCTCGACAGTCTGTGGATGCAGGTGATGCATTGAGACAAATGCGAGAAGCAGATTTTGCTCAGGCAGAGGCACGTCTCGCAGAAGTCATTGCTGATCCTCGCATCGTCGATCTAGCTTCCTATGAGGCAGAGGTGGCTCGATCTCAGGCCGCATATGCTTCCGCAACTGCACGTTACGAGAACGCTCAGATGCTTGCTCCTATTATTGGACGTGTGACAGAAATCAATGCTGAAATCGGTGAGCAAGTTGTGGCGGCAAGTCCGGTGATCACAGTCCAAACAACTGGAGATCAGTTTGAAATCATTGCTGATATCTCAGAGTCAGATATTACAAAGATTGTGTTGAACGACCCGGTTCTTTTGACGTTTGATGCGTTTGGAAGCGATGTTGAGATCACTGGATTTGTTGGGAAAATCAATCCAGCTGAGAAGTTGATTGAAAACGTTGTGTATTACGAAGTCACTGTTTACCTCGATGCGGAGGGTCAAAGTCTGGGCTTGAGACCAGGTCTGTCTGTTGATCTTGTGGTGCAAACGGATGCTCGCGAGGATGTGATCACGCTTCCGCAACGCGCCGTACTGGAACGTGACGGAATAACGTATGTGCGTGTGCTTGTGAGTGGAATGGTTGAAGAGCGTGAAGTAACAACAGGATTACGAGGTGATCTGGGTCGGATAGAAATTACTTCTGGACTTGAAGCAGGAGAGGAAGTCGTGATCCGTGAATTAAGTGAATAATATGACCACACCCTTGATTCAATTCAATGGTGTGACCCGTGACTATGTCAACGGGGAAGTTGTGACACGCGCACTCAGGGGTGTCACGTTTTCAATTGAGGCGGGGGAGTTTGTGGCAATTATGGGTCCATCGGGAAGTGGAAAATCAACAACCATGCATATCATGGGATTCCTGGATACGCTCACGGACGGCACGTATCTGTTTGATCAAAAGAATGTCATTTCGTTTACAGAAGATGAACTCGCAAAATTCAGACAAGATCAAGTTGGGTTTGTGTTTCAGGCGTTCAATCTTTTGCAGAAGTCAACGGTTTATCAGAATATTATGCTTCCGCTTGTGTATGGAACTTTGTCGCGTGCTGAGCGGCATGAACGTGTCCAAAAAGCCATTCAAGCAGTGGATATGCAACACAGAGCTTTGCATTTTTCCAACCAGCTTTCAGGTGGGGAGAAGCAGCGTGTGGCCATTGCTCGGGCTCTTGTGAATAACCCAACGGTTATTTTTGCAGATGAACCCACCGGGAATTTGGATACTAAAACCGGAACACAGATTTTAGACTTACTTGCCGCATTGAACGATGAGGGGCATACGATTGTGATGGTGACACATGAAGAGGAGGCGGCGGAGTATGCGTCACGCATTTTACGTATGCGGGATGGATTGCTTGAATCTGATACGTCGAATGGGTCCAGGAGGCGTGGTGGATACACCAAGTAATATGCGCTATCAAGACACATTCCTAACTGCTTCAGAATCACTCCTGCGAACGAAGTCGCGCTCCCTGTTGACCATTCTTGGTATTGTGATTGGTATTGCTGCCGTGATTCTTATGCTTTCTATCGGGCAGGGGGCTGAGCAGTACATTCTTGCAGAGGTGGCTGATCTTGGTTCTGATTTGGTATTCGTTGAACCCGCAAGTGGGGATCCAACATCTGGCCCCCCAAGTCCGTTTATTGAACAGACGGTCACACTTGATGATGAGGAAGCGATGGAAAGTTCCGGATTATTTTCTGCTGTTTCTCCAACACTATTCACCACTCTTGCTGTTTCGTTTGAGGAGGTTAACGAGTTTATTCAAGTGCAAGGGACAGATCATGAGTACCTTGATTTGTACCCCGCACAGATGCGTTATGGGACGTATCTTGATGAAACAGACATTGATGGATACAACAATGTTGCCGTGCTTGGGCTTGAGATCGCTCAGGAATTTTTTGGTGACCAAAACCCTGTTGGCGAGCGGATCAAAATTAAATCACAAAGCTATCGTGTGATTGGGGTGTTTGAGGAGCAAGGGTCTCGGTTTTTTCAGAATCTTGATAAACAAATTACCGTCCCGATCACGACGATGCAACGTGACATCATGGGGATCGATACGATTAACTTTATTTCCGCTCGAGTGATTGGTGAGATGGAGGTTGTCAAAGAAGAATTTCGTTACTTGATGCGTGACGTGCATGAAATCGACAACCCAGAAGGCGATCCTAACTTGGATGATTTTTTTGTCAGCTCTCAGACAGATGCGACAGAAACAGTCGGGGTGATCGGTGCGGTTCTCACCATCCTTCTTTCTTCCATCGCTGCGATCTCGCTCTTGGTTGGAGGAATTGGAATCATGAATATTATGCTTGTGTCCGTCACGGAACGGACACGTGAGATTGGCCTCAGAAAGGCAGTCGGGGCAACCTATAAAGAAATTTTGCAACAGTTTCTCGTTGAATCAATCCTACTCACCCTGTTAGGCGGACTCATAGGCGTACTCATTGGCGTGAGTGTTTCTTTGTTTGCAGGTTGGGTCGTCTCGAGTTTTTTTCTTGAGACATGGGCAACAACGATTCCGCCCAATGCGATCGTCATGGCATTTGTTGTGTCTTCCATTGTAGGTCTGGTCTTTGGAATTTATCCTGCGAGAAGCGCTGCCCGATTAAATCCTATTGACGCCCTGCGGTACGAATAAATGGACAGAAGAAAATCACTCAGCGTTGTGTTATACTCAAGTTATGAAATTTGTTAGAACAGTCTTTTGGATGATTCTCTTAACCAGTGTCTTGTGTGTCACTGGTTTTGTGTTTGTGCAGATGCGGGTGGGGGAGGCAGCGGTGTGGATTATGGATGAGCCACCGCAGAGTCTGGTAGCGATTGTGCCAGGGGCAAGTGTGCTCGGGAATGGAACACCCTCTGATATTTTGAAAGATCGTTTGCTCACCGCCCTTGAGTTGTACGAGTCAGGTACAGTCGAAAAGATTCTTGTCTCTGGTGATGGGGGATCAGAAGATTATAACGAAGTGGTTGTAATGCGGGACTTCTTGCTTGAGGCGGGGGCGGCACCAGAGGATGTCTTTTTGGATCATGCTGGTTTCGATAGTTATGACACCATGCATCGAGCGCGTGATGTGTTTGGTGCGGACGAGGCGATTGTGGTGAGTCAGGAGTATCACTTGCCACGACTTCTTTATATCGGTCGCGAGCTCGGAATTGAGGCCTATGGAGTCACATCGGATAGGCAGCGGTATATTAAAGCGTCCTTCTTTAAGGCCAGAGAGGGGCTTGCTAACATTAAGGCCGTCTTTGAGGTTACGGTTGGTTCGTCACCTAAATTTCTTGGAGAACTAATTGATCTGTCGGGAGATGGGACAGTGACCCATTGATGGGTGCAACGAATCGAGTTTGAATGCGATATAATTACTGCAAGGTCGAAACATTGCTGAGAGCGTTGGGCTCGTGGCTTCACCCCCGAGCGCCATGAGCCTGATTGCTCGAACGTCTAATTTTTAACCATATTGTGTGTCTCAACAGAATTAAGACAGTATGGAAAATGAAATGGAGGTGATTGCTCATGCACAACAAGACCCAGAGGCATTCGGGAGGTTGTACGATACGTACTACCAACCCGTCTTTGGGTTTATGTATAATCGCACGGGCAATGCAGAGGTGGCGAAGGATTTAACAAGTGAAACGTTCTTCCAAGCGTTAAAGAATCTTCATCGCTACAAACCACAGAAAGGAAAGCAGTTTAAGTCTTGGTTGTTCGCCATTGGTGTGGCTCAGGTGGGAAACTATTTTCGCAGTCGGGCAAAGATGTTTACTGTTTCAACAGATGAGGCCCCTGAGCTCGTTGGACGTGATGAGTTTCGACCCGACATCGCTTATCGGATGGGCGAGGATGCCACAGAACTTCAGGAACAGGTTGCACTTCTTGGACGCATGATGAAGCAGTTGAATCAGAAGCAACAAAATATTCTCACATTAAGATTCTTCTCTCACATGACTGTTCCAGAGATTGCAAGTGTTATGGGAATGAAAGAAGGAACAATTAAATCTCACATTCACCGGGCGGTTAAAAAATTACACGTCCTAATGGTGAAGGATCAAGAAGGTGTAGCAGACTCTGGCGTCGTCACCAAGAAGGTGCGTATGACCAAGCAAGTCTCAGTCACGTAATATGAAACGCGAGCAACTTAATATCGAACAACTGCTTGAGCAGATTGGGTCCCAGGAAGTCCCTGGTGATCATGCTCATCGTTACGACCTTCGTCGTGCGCTTTTGTGCTCGCGTTATTTTTCTGGATCCAATAATCGCACATCACGCTGGGAGGTCTTTTTTTCCTACACAGCACCTCTTATCGCCGGAGGGGTGGTTGTAGGAGTCTTTACATTTATGGCGGTTTCAATTAACTCGGGAGATGTATTAGATGTTCAGACAACTCCGCAAGAGGCAGCCGTGGTCATCTTCGAGGGGGTGGTAGATACAGAAGAAGAAGCCGTTCTCGCAGACACCTCGCCGTCCGAACTCTCATTTATTTCAAATGGCTCAGAGCCTCTTATTCAGCTCGCTGATTTTGAGACAGTCGTGCCACGTGAGAATCTTGTCCGCTTTATCCCAGTTTACCCAGAGATCCCAGCTTCAGTGAGGTAGGATAGAAGAGCAGCAACAATGCTGTTTTTTGGTTGTGTACAAGCGGGTTGCGTCCACGAAACGTCATTGGTAGAATAGGTATGACTCCGCAGAACTAATTTGGGCAAAATTTGGCAATGGGCTTAGAAATGTCATGACTCAGGTCATGGCGCTAGAGCCTCGCGGTAAACCCGTAAGGGTGCAGCAATTTCAATGCGAACTCCCGGTTTCGACTGGTCGCTCGTCTTGAATGCGTAGATGGCAACCCCATCTACCCGATTATCAATCGCCAAATGTAGTACTGTGGAGTTTTAGTTTTGATACTTGATGAATAAAAACTGACTGTAAATACAGTCAGTTTTTTTGATT
>PFWU01000028.1:7154-22867 GCA_002791295.1 Candidatus Uhrbacteria bacterium CG_4_9_14_3_um_filter_50_9 | reverse complement strand
TTTTTCGGCAAACGAGCACGATGAGTTTATTCTTTCGAGGGTTCGCAAGGGCATCAAGGCCTATGTGCTTGCAGCGGATACCAAGGGGGCAGACTTGTTGCAACGCTACGATGAGCGGGAACTTCGAGAAACAAAAATCCGTAGTGACCTAAAGCCGTTCAAAAACGAAACGTACATCTATGGTGACAAAGTTGCCGTGCTAGGTTTCGCAGAAATGATTTTCGGCTTCATTGTGCATGACGAAGAATTTGCCCAGCTTCAAACATTGTTATTTGACAACCTTTTCAAAAACCCGGCATAGGGGTCTGTCCCTGAACCGGGTTTTTTGATTATTCTTCTGTTGTTCCTACTCCGAAGATGTCTAGGGATGAGTCAGGGATGTAGATCTCTGCTGCTTCACCTTCCGTTGATTCTTCTGTTGTCTCCGCTGATGCCTGCGCAGGGATAATTTCTACGAGGATCCCTGCCGTCACGACAGTCTCGCTTCCATCCTTTGCTTGAGCCGAGAGGGCCCAAGTGCCGGATTCTGGCAACGTCCAATCCATGGTGATGAATGGTGCGCTTGGATTACTGTTGCTTCCAACGAGCTCTCGTGACCCACTTTCGAGTGCTTCAGCGTAGACCATTAGGTCGGTGTAGTTGCTTGGATTTTCAAGAGAGACAACAACGGTGTAGGTGTCTGACGTGCGTTCAATTGTTTGGCCGTTGCCTGGATCGATGAGTTCAAAGGCGCCTGCTGTTCCTTCGCTTGTGACCTCGATGCTCACCGTATCTGATCCAGCGTTATCAATATCATCGTAAGCAACGGCTTTTATGGTATGGACACCTCGGTCGATTGAGCTTGGAATGGTGGTTGAAAGTTTGAATGGTGACGAGGTGTCTGAACCGAGGTACACACCGTCCATGTAGAACTCAATGCGAGAGACCCCGCGTGGAGCGTCGGCGTTCACAGCAATGGTGATCGCACGGTCGTCGAACTCATCACCCTTACTTGGACTTTCGATGCTGACAGAAGGAAAGTTGGCTGGCACATGAAGATCATCTTCTTCCGTTGGAGGAGCCTGGTTTACGATTTCAACGCCGGTCTCTGCCACCTTTGCTGCAAGCCAAGTGGTGATGCCAGCTTCCCAAGCCTCATACATCCCATCCTTTGTTGGGTCCTTAGGTGCATCTCCAAGTGGGTCAGACCGATCAACGTAGTGAAGAAGAGAGTGATACTCCGCAAAGGTTTTTTCTTCACGGTAGGAGTCTGGGGTGTACTTCGTTGCAAGTTTTCCTGAGGCTTTATCAACAATGAGTGTTGTGGAAGCAATTGTTCCATCAAGAGCCGGCTTACCTGTTTGGGCAATGACTGGCGCAGTAAATGTTTCCACGTCGGTTCCCTCAAGCGCCCGCTTCATAAATGCATTCCAGATAGGTCCTGCAACCGTTGAGCCACCTGCTCCTCGATTCATGGCCGTGTTGTTATTGTTTCCTCCCCAGACACCAACAACAAGAGAGGGGGTGTATCCTATAAGCCATCCATCTTTATAATCGTTTGTGGTTCCTGTCTTTGCGGCCACAGGTCTCGAACCGAGTTGTAGATAGCTTGAGGTGCCAAAGACTGAGGCGCGTGCATCATTGTCTGATAACACGTGTGTCATGGTTCGGGCTATATTTGGCTCAATGATTTTCTTTCCATCCTGCTCCTTCCATTCTTCCAAGATTTCTCCGTCTGAGTCCTCTACACGTAAAATAGAGGCGGTCTCAAACTGCACACCGTCATTGGCAAAGGTGGCATAGGCGTTGGTGTGTTCAAGGAGTTTTACCTCTCCACCCCCAAGAACCAACGAAAGCCCAAAGGCACTGTGGTCAGAGAAGGAGCTGTAACCAAGCTCTGTGGCAAAGTCGAGCGCATTTTCTACACCCACCATGTAAAGCATTTTCACAGCCGGGATGTTGAGCGATCCTTGGATGGCATCGCGCATGCGCACTGGGCCACGTTCGCCTAGGTCATAGTTGAGTGGGGTGTAGTTGCCTGTGATGGTGGGGAAGGTTGTTTTCACATCCCAAAGAACAGTGTTTGGGGTATAGCCCATCTCAAAACTCTTGGTATAAACGATAGGTTTAAAGCTGGATCCTGGTTGGCGGAGCCGTGTGGTGACATTCACTTGTCCATCAATCTCATCATCAAAATAGTCTTTTGACCCCACCATGGAGAGAATCTGCCCACTGTTTGGATCGATAGCGACAAGAGCTGCATTCGTGAATCCGTAGCGTTCACCATTTGTGTCAACACCCGTTGCAACTTCTTCTTCAGCAATGATCTGCATGTCATAGTCGAGGGTGGTGATTACACGGAATCCACCTTCTTCAACCTCACGTTGCCCATAGGTCTCTTCGAGCTGTTCTTTTACATAGAGAACAAAATGGGGGGCATCAATGTTATTGAGCGAAACTTCAACCTCCGTCTCTTCAAGGAGAGCAGCGTCGTGTTCCTCTTGTGAGATGAATTCAAGATCCAACATCTCTGTGAGGATGTAATTACGTCGAGCAAGGAGCCGGTCTGGATTATTGAGGTAGGTGCTAGGAGCTTTTGGAAGGGCAGCTAATGTAGCAGCCTCCGCAAGGGTAAGTTCGTTTACAGATTTTTGATAATAGTTTTGTGCGGCGGCCTCAAGACCGTAATAGGTTGAACCGTATGGAATCTCGTTGAAGTAAATTTGGAGAATTTCGTCTTTGCTGTAGCGGCGCTCAAGTTCAACAGAGAGGATGAGCTCCTTGATTTTTCGGGTGATTGTTTTTTCGTTTGAAAGAATCGCATTCTTTACAAGTTGTTGGGTCAAGGTTGAACCACCAACGCGGTTTCCCATGAAGTTTTGGACGACTGCACGCAGAAGTCCTTTTACATCGAAACCACCGTGCTCACAAAAATGTCTGTCTTCGGCCGCAATCGTGGCTTGGAGAGCATAAAGGGGGATCCCTTCTGGATCGAAGTCGATGTTTGCATCGTCACCGCAAAATCCCTCTTGTATTTGTTTAAGTGTTCGGTTTTCATCTCCAAAGATTTCGTAGAGCAAGTGCTCCCCAGTTCTGTCGTAGATTTTCGTTGTCTGACTAATAGTCCGTTCGGTGAGGGAATTTGGATTTGGAAGGTCTCGGCTAATAAACGCCATGAACCCAAGAAGAAATAAAGAACCCAAGACGACAGCAGCAATGCCGAGCAAGAGGATATTTTTTTTGAGCTCAGGGGTGAGGAATGCGCGAGTATGACGGCTGCGTCGGTTTGGTTTCCACCCCTGGCGGTTGTGAGTGTGATGAGACATATATGGTTTCAGAATAGCTGTTTTTTCGTCTTTTTGGAAGTCCTCTTACAGTTAATCCTCAGGGTTCTCTGTGGAAGTTCATAAATATTGTCGGATCCATCATGACAGAATAGTAACTCATTACATCTTTGTTTTTAGGGACAACAAAAGTTTTCCACATGATCGTCGTTCATTTTTTTGTCGCTTGCACTCTCCACTCGTAGGATGGAAGCATATGTGTGGAATCGTAGGATATGTTGGAACAAAACAAGCCTTCCCTGTTTTAATCAAGGGACTTGAGGCACTTGAGTATCGTGGGTATGACTCGGCGGGCCTCTGTATTCAAAACGGTCGGCTGCATACCGTCCGTTCTGAGGGGAAGGTCATTTCACTTTCTGAGAAAGCTCAGCTGTTTTCGCTTGAAGGAACCGCTGGTATTGCTCATACCCGTTGGGCAACCCATGGAGTTCCTGAGGAGCGCAATGCACATCCTCACAGAGATTGTGCAGGGCGGGTGGCGATCGTCCATAATGGGATTATTGAAAACCACCACACCTTGCGGGAACGGCTGCAAAAAACTGGTCACGTCTTTGCTTCAGATACAGATAGTGAAGTCCTCGCACACCTTGTTGAAGAGGCGTTAGATCAAGGTCATCCGCTCCTAGAAGCGGTTCGAGTGACACTTCGTCAGATTCAAGGAACCTATGGGTTAGCTGTTATTGCAAAGGAAATCCCTCAGACGATCGTGGTGGCCCGCATGGGGAGTCCGCTTGTGGTAGGAATTGGAGAAGAAGGATATTACGTTGCCTCAGATCCGTCTGCACTCATTGAGTACACAAAAGATGTCATGTTTTTGGACGATGGTGAGCTTGCTGCTGTGACAAGTGAAGGGATTACACTAAGAGCTTTAGATGACCAAGAAGTGGAGCAGAGAATTGAGCGGCTTGAATGGGATACAGAGGCGTCTCAGAAAGACGGGCACGAGCACTTCATGCTGAAAGAAATCCTTGAGCAGCCAGAAGTGATCAAAAATTCTTGTCGGGGTCGGATAGATAGAGAGCGAGGTAAGGTGGTTTTGGGAGGGCTTAGAGATGTTCAGGAAGCATTGAAGCGGATGGAGCGGATTGTGATCGTTGGATGTGGAAGCGCATACTATGCCGGGCTTGTTGGAGAATATTTGCTTGAGGAGCTTGCGGGGATTCCTGTCGAGGTAGAACTTGCGAGTGAGTTTCGATACCGCAAACCCATCTTGACTGAGCGCACAGTCGTACTTGCGATTTCACAATCAGGAGAAACAGCAGATACCCTTGAAGCGATCAAAGAGGCAAAGCGAAAACGAGCGCTCACCCTTGGGCTTGTGAATGCCGTCGGCTCATCCATTGCTCGTGAAACAGACGCAGGTGTTTATAATCATGCAGGTCCTGAAATCGGAGTTGCTTCGACGAAGGCGTTTGTGAGTCAGCTTGTTGTGCTGACACTTATGAGTATTCACATCGGCCAACTTCGTGGGACTCTGAGTGAAGCGCGTGCCTCCAAGCTTCTCTCAGAGCTCACACGCATCCCCAATCATGTTCAAGTCATGATTGAAGACAGGTGTCAGATTCAGCGCGTCGCACGCCGGTTTGTTGCCTGGGATCACTGTCTCTTCCTTGGGCGAAAGTTTCAGGCGCCGATCGCATATGAGGGAGCGCTCAAAATGAAGGAGGTGAGTTACGTTCATGCAGAAGGGTACACAAGCGGGGAGATGAAGCACGGTCCAATTGCACTCATTGACGAAGCGTTTCCTTCAGTGGTGCTGTGTCCAAATGATTCTATGTTTGAGAAGACGTGTTCAAACATAGAAGAGTTGCGTGCACGCCTAGGTCCAATTATTGCGATTACCGATCGACCTGATCTAGTTGAAAGACTCGCTGATGAGATCATTGTTGTCCCTGAGACGATTGAAGAACTTCAGCCCATTTTGACTGTTATTCCAACACAATTACTGGCCTATGAGATGGCAGTTGCACGCAAATTCGATCCTGACAAACCACGCAATTTAGCAAAGAGTGTTACTGTTGAGTAATCAATGTATTCACCTCCTATTTGTAACATGCACGAGTGGGTTTTTGTCCCTAAAATAGGTGATCAAAGACATTTTTGTTCGGTTTGACTTGAGGACAACTTGATTGACAATTTGGCCGATCTGTGCTATTCTTTCGCCAGCTCTAAAGAGGAGCGCTTTTTTTTTGAGCCTGTTCGGATTCGTATTTCACCTGCCCAGTGCCAACCCAGGAGGACGGTGCTGGGTATGTGGAATAAAGCGATCACACAATTGAATATCCTCTGGGAACAAGATGCCTTTTATACACGAACGATTGTAGGCTATGGGTACCACCGGTGGGTCAACATTGAGCGAGCTGTGAAACCATTCAGCCGCTACGCCCTTGACCTGTCTGTACTCAGCTTCGTCTTCGTGGTTGGGGCCTATATCTTTTTTCCAACCATTGCAAACGCTGATCCATTGCAGGAACAGATGCACTACAATGAACAAACCGTCGAGCTTATTGTGGCGTCGATGCAAAACGATTCTCTCCCCTATGGCACCCTGCCTGAGGCAGAGGATGCCGTTGCTCCTCGCCGCACCTACACGATTCCGTTGACTGCGTATACGTCAGAGGTCGGTCAAACCGATGACTCTCCGTGTATCACGGCTTCTGGACTCGATGTCTGTGAGCGCGATATTGAAAACGTTGTTGCTGCAAACTTCTTGCCGATCGGTACCCGTGTGCGTATTCCGGAACTCTTCGGAGACCAAGTCTTCTATGTGGAGGACCGTATGAACGCCCGCTACTATTACAAGATGGACGTGTGGATGCGAGAACTCAGTGACGCAAAGTCATTCGGGCTCCAGTACGCCACCGTTGAAGTCTTCTAACAAGCATGACAAAACCTCCGTACCCATACGGAGGTTTTGCTTATCTTGGAACTACAGAGGTCTTTGTTCTATATTGATTCAAACCGGTGATTCTGCTATTCTCCACATCGAATCGGGAACAGTCTCAAACTGGCCACGTGGCGAAGTTGGTTAACGCGGGGGTCTGCAAAACCTCTATGCACCGGTTCAAATCCGGTCGTGGCCTCCAAAACAACACCTCCTAAGACAGACCTAGGAGGTGTTGTTTTGTTACGGTATGATAGAGACACTATGCCTGAGAATCACAATGGGGCACTCACGCTTAGATGACGCTCAGGTCGATCGATTAAAAGAATTTGAAACCTGGTGTCGTGAGCATCACAACCAGCACGCAAAAGAACTATGAAGATTGCCTTACTCACCGGGGGAACAAGTTCAGAACGAGAGATTGCTTTACAGTCGGCCGAAGAGGTGCGAAGGGCACTTGAGACTGATTTTGAGGTGATGGTATTTGACCTTCCAAAGGATTTGGATCGTTTTATTGCCTTAAGGACTGAGTATGCTTGTGCGGTTCCTGTGTTTCACGGGCGCGGTGGAGAGGATGGACAGATTCAGGGATTCCTTGAGTCACTTCATGTTCCGTATCTCTTTTCGTTGGTTAAGGCACATGCTGTTGGAGCAGATAAAGCCATGACAAAAAGGATTATGGCGGCCCACGGAGTCAGAACACCTAATTGGCTCATACTCGGAGACAAGGATGTCTATGAGTTTCAAGGACCAGTGGTTCTCAAACCTCAGGATGGAGGAAGCTCTCTAGGTGTTTCACTGATTCATGAGAGTGAAACGCTTGCTGCATCCTTAGAAAGTGCGTTTAAGCACGCCTCACACGTGTTAGTCGAGACGTTGGTGACGGGGCGGGAATTTACCGTTGGAATTGTGGAAGAGGGGGGTGAGGCAAGGCCCTTGCCGGTGGTTGAGATTCGTTCAAAGAATACATTTTTTGATTACGAAAGTAAGTACGATGCTAGCCTTGTCGAAGAGATTTGTCCGGCTCCTATCGATACGTTGCTTCGGGATCAACTTCAAGAGATGGCCCTCACGGCACACACATTGATCGGTGCCAGGCATCTGAGTAGAAGTGATATGATTGTGGATGAGCAGGGGGAGATATGGTTTTTGGAAATAAACACGATCCCTGGGCTTACAGAGAATTCATTGCTCCCAAAGGCACTACGTGCTGAGGGACTTGATCTTCGTGAGCTCCTTAGGGAATGGATCGAACAGAGTCTATGAAGAAAATGACATTTCAACACGAGATCGTTGAGTCGATGCGTGAGATTGTATTTGGTCTTGAGGACTCACTTGTTTCAACCCTTGGAGCCATTACAGGGATTGCTGTTGGTGCGGGGAGTACCTACATTGTGATTCTCTCAGGTCTCGTACTCGTTGCCGCAGAAGGAATGTCGATGGCAGCAGGAAGTTATCTCTCCTCAAAATCAGCCGTCGATGCAGAAGTGGCCTTTCATGGAAAAACAAGTAATGAACGCACACATCCCATTCGTGCAGCCGTGGTCATGGGAGTTTTTTATTTCATTGGGGGAGCTGTTCCTCTTGCCCCCTATTTTTTTCTCGAGGTACACTCAGCCATGATCCCTTCAGTGATTTTGACGGCCATCAGCCTCTTTCTTCTTGGGGTTTGGGCCGCTCAGTTTACTAAGCGTTCAATGTGGAAGTCTGGATTTGAAATGACAAGTGTCTCTTTGGCGGCAGCACTTGTGGGATACATTATTGGTCGAGCGGTTGCGTCTTATTTTGGTGTGGACGTTCTGTGATTATTTTTATAGCGATGACTATGGAAAGGGTTGATTAAAAGCCCTTTTTTTGTTAGCCTCTCGAGAGATTATGAATCGACAAGTTTATCTTGATCATGCCGCAACCACCCCACTTGACCCACGTGTACGTGAGGCAATGTTGCCATACCTGTGTCTTAAACAAGGAAATCCATCAAGCTTTCATTCGTTTGGAAAAGAGATTAAGGATGACATCGAGGAAGCTCGCCGTTCCATTGCTGATATTCTTGGCGTTCGTTCTGATGAAATTATCTTTACGTCTGGTGGCACAGAATCAGATAATCTTGCCGTCCTTGGGTACGCCAGAAAGAATCAGAAGCATGGGAAGCACATCGTTACCACAAAAATTGAACACCATGCCGTACTTGAGTCCATCTTGCATCTTGAACGCAAAGAAGGGTTTGAAGTGACGTACCTTGAGCCAGATCGTGATGGGCTCATTACTCCAGAGCAGGTCGAGGCGGCTTTGCGGGAGGATACAATTCTTGTATCAGTGATGTATGCGAATAATGAGATCGGGACCATTCTACCGATCAGTGAGATTGGGAATCGCATTCAGAAATGGAGAGAGGCGCACAGCCGTCCAGAGCTCGTCTTTCACACAGATGCCTGCCAGGCAACCGGGTATCTCGACTTGAATGTTGAAAAGCTCCATGTCGACATGCTGACACTGAACGGGTCAAAGATGTATGGGCCAAAGGGATCAGGTCTTCTCTACGTGAAGCGTGGAATCAAGCTTGAGCCACTTCAGTTTGGTGGAGCGCAAGAGCGTGGAATTCGACCAGGAACAGAAAACGTTGCAGGAATTATTGGAATCGCCAAGGCTCTTGAACTCGTACAGGCGAATCGAGAGGCTGAATCAGAACGTTTGGTTCATTTGCGTGATCGACTTATTGAAGGCGTGCAACGCACGATTAAAAAAACACGTCTCAACGGTCACACCACGAATCGTCTGCCTAATAATGTAAATATTTCCTTCATGGATATTGAGGGAGAAGCCCTTATTCTTTATTTGGATGCCTCTGGTGTGTACGCATCGACCGGGTCCGCTTGTACCAGCGCTTCCTTAGATCCTTCTCATGTTATTTTGGCATTAGGGCTTCCCTATGAAGTTGCCCATGGTTCACTGCGATTTTCGCTTGGTCATGAGACAACCGAGGAGGATATTGCTTATGTCGTTGAAACACTTCCTCCACTTGTTGAGAAACTACGTGCGTTAAGTCCTGTCCGTGTTGATGAAAAATATTTCGTATGAACCACAAACAAGACCCAGTCGCAGGAACAAAGGGTGATGTCACAAGTCACGATAAAGCCAAATCTTGGTTTTATTCAGACGTGGTAAAAGATCACTTTTTCAATCCAAGAAATTTTTTGCACGAGGATGCGAACGAGGCGGATTATAATGCTATTGGAAAAGTTGGATCACCCGCATGTGGGGACGAACTGCGTGTATGGATGAAGGTTGATCCAGCAACCGAACAGATTAAAGAGTTCCGCTGGAAGACATTCGGGTGCGGAAGTGCAATCGCCTCAACCTCAATGGCTTCTGTGATGGTTACGGAAGGTGAGGGGATGACGCTTGATGAGGCGCGCAAGCTTAAACCTCAGGATATTATGGAACGCCTTGGGGGGTTGCCTCAGCGTAAGTTTCATTGCTCTGTCCTGTGCGACAAAGCCCTCCGTGATGCGATTAACGATTACTACAGGCGCACAGATCAGTTTGATAAAATAATCACCGAAGCTTCTAGGATCATCGACCCGGTTTCAAAGGTTACGGATAAAGATATTGAAGAAGCCGTGCTTGAGGGGGCTCACACACTCGAGCTAGTGCAGCAAAAGACAAAAGTCGGAATCGGAAACCCTGGATGTTTGCCAGCTGTCGAAGAGCTGATCCGGTTCTATAAAGAGAAGTACTTTGGGTAATATGGATGCACGTGAAAAACTAGAAGCACGACTCGTGCATTTAAAACCTATTCTTGCAGCAGGAGGTCGATCAATTACTGTCACGTCCGTTGATGAACCACAGGTCACCTTTACCGTTTCAGGGTTCTGCAAGGGCTGCGCATGCTCCTCGTCTTATAAAGAAAGTCTTGAGCAACTTGTTGCCGATACCTGCCCTGGGTTAACTGAGATTAATTTTCTAGAGAACTAAGGAAACTGAGGCAAACAACTTTGAGTCGGCTCATCTATCGTCAGCCGATCTCATAAGTTCGTTTGCCGAAGCTTTCCGTGAAAAGAATGATTATGCCAAAGATTCGCGTTCGTGTAGATGAAGACCTCTGTATTGGTGCTGCCTCATGTGTCACCATCGCTCCAGAAACCTTTCAGCTCAATGAAGACAATAAGGCCTGGGTGCTTGATCATGGAGAAGAACCAGGTGGGTCTACCTATGAGAGGTGGCTTGAGGTGACTGAAGATGAGAAGGAGAACATTCTTCTTGGAGCTCAATCATGCCCAACACTTGCGATTTTTATTTACGAAGAGGACGGAACTCAGATTTTTCCTGAGATGTAGTATGCGCTATGTGATCGTCGGGGGTGGAGTGGCCGGAACGACTGCTGCGGAAGAACTTCGGAAACTTGACCCTGAAAGTGAAATCACTCTGATTTGCGAAGAGCAGCACCCGCTTTATTCCCGGGTGCTTCTTGGTGTGTATGTACAAGGCAAGGTGCCACGTGAGCGCACGTTTCTTAAAAAAGAATCCTGGTACGAAGAAAAGAAGATTGAATGGCTCCGTGGCGTTCATGTGGATGCGCTAGATACACAAAACAAGTTTGTTGCGCTTTCTGACGGAAGGGAATTGTCTTATGACAAGCTTCTCATTTCTTCAGGGAAGGAAGTTAGAACCGTTGAGTATGACCAACGTGGTGTCATGTACTTTCGTACAATTGACGACGCGGATCACATCATCCAGCTCTTAGCAGAACAGGGAAAGGACGCATGCGGAGGAATTTATGGTGGGGGATTTATTGCCTGTGAATTCTTGAACATCTATGAAGCTCACAATATTCGAACCGTGTTGACGTTTCGAGGAGAGCATTTTTGGAACAGTAATCTTTTACCTGAAGCGGGTGAGCTCCTCTTGAATCATTTTCGTTCAAAGGGAGTTGATGTGATCGCACATGCTGAGCTCAAGGGATTAGTCGGCGACAAGGAACTTGAGGGGTTTGTCACAGAGCAGGGAGAGCACCCATGCACCATGCTTGGGATCGGTGTTGGGATCCTCTCGGATTTTTCTTGGCTTGAAGAAGCTGGGGTCAAGATAGGGGTTGGGGTGAAGGCCGATAAATTTCTGCAGACGAGCGTTGCGGATGTCTATGTGGCAGGTGACATTTCAGAGTTTGAAGACGTTTACGTAGGGCGAGAGATGAATGTCGGGACGTGGTTGAATGCAATAATGCAGGGGCGTGTGGTGGCAAAGAATATGACAGGAGAGCCCACTGTGTTTGAGCTTGTGTCATCTTACGCAATGAATGTGCTCGGGATTGATATAATTTTTGTGGGTGACGTGGCGAAGTCTGAGGCGGATGATGTTCACTTGGTGGGGTCTGTACGCTCCGGAGGGGTGACCCAAGTATTTGAACGAGGGGGTCGTGTGGTTGGGGGAGTGATGATTAACAGAAATACTGACAGAAAAGTGATTACGGATGCAGTAAAGAGCGGAATGCCAGTTTCTGATGTGTTGAACAAAATCAACACATAAAGGAAATGCACAAAAATAGGCTATAAATAAGCCTATTTTTTGATTACTTAATGTCACACAGCATTGACTTTTATGTCAAAATATGGTATAAACCTCTCTTCTTCTGTGTGCGGCTCATGCCTCACTTAGAGAAGGTTTTTCGTGATTGAGTGGTATTGGGGGCAACTCCGGTGCTACTTGGTTACGCCTCGTTCCATCAAAAACCATTCCGTGCGGCACAGCCAGCACACAGGAGACTGACCATGAGTCAGCAGCAGTTCAACCAGTTGTTTCTGGGAGAGATGACCGAGGTGGCGGCCCGTCAGCAGGCGGACCAGCTCCTCAATCGGCACCGTGCAAATGGTGCCCGGGGTGCCATCTCGGCCCTGTTCAGTGACCGTGGAATGGAGCAGCGAGCCCGCCGCATCGCGGCGACCATCCCGGGCCTCAACTACGGCCCCCCCGTGCTCGCAGCCGCCCTCGCCTCGCTCGTCAAGAGCCGTGGGTTCGCAGATCAGATCCTCAAGGGTGATAACAGTGCGTTCGCGAACAGCGTCCGTACCTTCGCCCGCCTCCTCCCCGCCCTCTCGATGGGCGTGGGTGAATCGCTCTCCGACGCGATCGAGCGTTGGGTGAGCGAGGTCGAGGATGATCCGTCCATTCCCAAGCAGGATCGCAAGGGTATGCTCGATGGCGACAGGCTCTACCTGTGCTCGAGCGTCCCCGGTGTGGTCTTCGTAGCTCGCGTCGACGACAATGGCGACATCGTCTGGCTCGACCAGGGCGCTCTGATCCCCGAGGTCATCAACAACCACGGGGAGTGGCGCCAGGCCTACACGGTCTGGCACCAGATCGGCCGTGGCAATACCCGGCAGGTCGGGCCCAAGAACAACCGTCAGCCCGTGACGGACAGGGGTCAGCCCTTCTGCTTCAAGATCTCGGCCGACGAGGCCGTACAGATCCTGGGGCAGGTCGGTGCGGACGACCGCAGCATCCAGGCTGTTCAGGCCCTGCTGCGGAAGCCGAACTACTACCGGGATCTCTCGGACGAGAGCATCACCGTGCTTCTCGCCACGTCCAGGGCCAGCCGTCGGTTCAACCCGATCCAGTGCAAGGTCTACGAGGACTTCCTCCGAGACCTGCCCAAGAACGGGAACGCCATCGGTGTGAACCGGTTCCTGGAGCGCTTCCACACCCTCGTCGTCGACCCTGCCGGGCGACCCAACCTGGCCGACGACGACTTCCTGACGCTGATCGAGGCGATCGATCAGCACCTCGACGCCAACCTCGAGCCCGCTACGCGGTTCATGAGGAAGGTCGCCGAGGGCTACGACCGGCTCACCCGAGTTCGCGGTCTGAACCCGCTCGTGGCCGCACCGGTCGCACTCCTCGTCGGCATCGCGGTCACCACCCCTGTCTGGGGCGCAGGTCTCGTGACCATCGGCGCAGCTCTCGCGTTCTCTGTGACGTTCTGGCACGGCTTCGTGATGCACGTGTCGTCCACGACGACCGCGAGCTTGCTCGGTGCTACGGGGAACAGTGTCTACATCGGGATGCTGAGTGTCTTGATCGGTTCGATTGGGTGGTTCGCAATCACTTGGTCGTTCCCGGTCTGGGAGTTGGTCGTCAACACGCTGTTCTTCTGGCTTCCGGAAGAGCATCGTGGGTGGCTTCGCTCCATCGGTCGTAAGATCGCCGCCTTCGCCATGGGCTACGGAGCTCTGCAAGCGGTTCTGATCTTCCTGGAAGTGGACGTGATGTTCCGGGTGCTCACTCTGGCACCTGCCATGGCCAAGCTGGCTGTGGGCTTCGCACTCACCGAAGCCGAACTGTCGAAGGGCAGCTACGTGGCGAAGATGATCGCCAAGAGCGATGCGCTGCGCCTCAACAAGTGGTTCGGCAATCGCCTGTTGGTCCTCGTAATTGTGGCGGGAATCCTCTTCGGAGGTTCGCCCTACGTGACCAGCGGACTGACCCTGACTGGTGCTGCAGCCTTCATGGCGGGGCTCATCGTTGCCAGTAACTGGTGGTTGGGTGTCGCTGCGATCTTGGTCGCTGCGACGGTCGTCGCTTGGATGGTGCACAGTCGCCTCCAGAAGCGGACCCAGATCCAGATCGTCGGCGGACAGCCTTGGGTGCACACGCCCGAGGTTCCGAGGTTCGTCCTCGTGCCCGCCTGCCTCGCGGTCATGGCCCTCATCGGCTTCATGATCTTCGCCCCGCCCGCGAGCAAGGTCGACATGGCCAAGCTCATCGACCCCACGGTCAAGGTCGAGAACGTGAAGACCGTTGACATGGCCACAGGGGCCTGGATGCGGCACCAGACCAAGACCGGCAAGAGCGGTGCGGTCAAGTCCGAAAAGGTCACGGGTACGATCGTGACCAACTCCGCACCGTCCCCGACCAAGTCGGTGGACATCTGCAGTTCGAGCGCTTCGAACTACACGAAGAAGCGCGAGAAGTGCCCCGGGTTCTAACAGTAGAATCCCGCCCCTGGGTCATGGGGCAACGAACGCTGCGGCTCGCAGGTGTATCTCTCCCCCCGGAGAGCTCTACACCCGCGGGCCGCTGTTTGATTTAGGGCATTAGTAGCAAATTAGGGTTCCAGGTTCCCTAAAATAAAGGGTTTTCTAACCACCAATCTAGCTAACCACCTAAAACCTTTACCACTTTCGTCCATATGGGCGAAAGTGGTAAAATTTGTTTGAAATCCCTTAAACCATTGACAAAAGTGCCATTTTATGGTATCTTGTGGAGTCATTTGAGGGGACAGATAAGGCATCGATGTACGTTCAACTAAGCCATTGGCTTGTTGAACTATTCCCCTCGACATCGGTGCCTTTTCTGTCCCTTCAAAATCGTCATAACAAAACTGTCGCGATCGCGACAAAAATGTCTTGGCGACAAATTGACTTCAACCATAGAGCCAGCAGCCCGGAGGGCGAGTTGGTAAAGGAGAAGCGATGCATTCCAGCATCCTCGTGATCCTGTGCGCGGCCCTCCTCGGAGGCTGCGCGACCATGAAGAAGACCGGGCCCGACGGGCTCGAGATCAGCTACTCCGGTTCCGCTCGCGGAGCCGTTGCACTGGTCGAGGCAACCGATCCGACCCCCATGCGGGCCATGGAGATCGCCGAGAAGTCGGTCGACAGTGGCCAGCCGGTCTTGGTGCGGACGGACAATGTCTCACTCCAGTCCGGCCACACCTACGGCTACGGCGGCATGATCGGTGGCCCCACGGTCACCGGAGTTCCGCTCGGCTACATGGCCACGAGTGCGTCCCCGTTGCCCCAGCTCGGCACCCCCATGCTGCAGGGTCAGGGTGCCTACATCGATGGCCCCTCCGTGGGTGCTGCGTGTCCCGACGACGGCGTGCCCAAGACGCCGGCGGAGGAGCGTGCCTGCCTTCGGGACGACGTTGATTTCGTCATCGACCAGATCAGCCGTCCCTAGAGGTCGTGTGAGATGAACTCACCGACCACATGACCTTCATGTGGTCGAGCAGAGCTCGGCCAGGAGAACACCAGATGATCAACAAGACCCCCCTCCTGGCCCTCGCGGCCTTCATCCTGTCCTTCACCCTCACCCAGGCCAACGCCGCCACGATCAACTTCGCCGAGGCCATTGCCACGTGCGAACAGATCCGTGGCACCTCCATCGAGGCAGAGCTCGCCCGCGAGAACTGCCGGCTCAAGGTGGAAGTTGCGGTCCTCGCCCAGGTGGCGGACCAGCAGAGTGCCGAGGCCAAGCGCGCGCGCAAGGCCATCAGAGAGGTCGAGGCTCGCCTCGTCAGTCTCGAGGCATCCAAGACCCAGCAGCCGACCCCCCCCGAGCCTCAGCGTCAGGAGGCCCAAGCTCAGCAAGCCTTCCACGGCGGTGTGGCCTACACGGTCCAAGACGACCCCCACCTCATCACCACCGACAAGGAGGCGATGGCTGGGCAGTCTAACTGGATCTCCATGACCCTCATGGGGAACGGTGTCCGGAACTGGGCTCCCAACG
>PFWU01000028.1:0-7137 GCA_002791295.1 Candidatus Uhrbacteria bacterium CG_4_9_14_3_um_filter_50_9 | reverse complement strand
CGCGACTCAGGTCCGCGTGGGCATCGTGAACAACGGTGTTCCGTGCGGGCCAGATGTCGGCCAGGGAAGCTGGTGCAAGGCGGCCGGTCCCATGGATTCGGCTTGGGGCATTCAGGCGGCCTACGTCGACCTCGGCGACAGCGCCCCGGTGCAGATGTGGGTCATCGACCCCACCAAGGTGGACACCCTCCACTTCACGTGGGAGACAGATGACAACGTCACCCTGCTCTGGCTGGTCCCGCACCAGAACGGTCGCAAGGTGAATGTCTCGGTCCCTGGAGGCATCGTCCAAACCCCCCTCTGGCAGGTCCACCCCACCAAGCTGATGGGGCGCCAGAACATCGGTGGCAACCCCACCGGTGGGCACGTCGACCGCTTCTCCTCATCGAGAGGTCGGCGCAGCTAGGACCAACGGAGCCTCTCGTTGTCTCACTTCCCAAGACGAGGAAGATCGAGACATACTGAGAGGCTCTTGTCGTTATGGGACTGTTCCCGAATACCGCTTTAGACACATTTGTTCAGAATGTCGCCGAGCCGCCGGTGAAAAAAGTGAATAATAGCAGAGCTATTTTGAACTTTTTGAACCAAGGCGCAGGCACATTCTGGGCAAATGGGGCAAAGCCGGTATTTGGGAACAGTCCCGTTATAAGTAAAGGTGGGGAAGACTGAGGCAAACAACTTTGAGTCGCCTCATTGAGTAGCAAGGCGATCTCATAAGTTCGTTTGCCGAAAGCTTTCCCTATAGATCCCTTTAAACAAAAAAACCGGCTCCGGAGAGCCGATTTCTTTTTACTGTGTTTTGGTTTAGCTGGTGCTTGAGACGTCGACCAATGATCCAATGACGAAGTCAGTAATGGCGTAAGCAGCGATGATGATTACAAGACCAACCACCCCTTGTCCCAAAAGCTTTTTTGCTTTTTTTACATTCTCGTCATCACCAGCTGCTGTGAGGTAAAGGAAACCAGCGTACACAACAAGGACAACGAAGATGATACCGAGCACAGAGAGCAGAACAGCAATGATGTTACCGATCAACTCTGGAAGTTCTACTGACGAGTCACCTCCAATTCCTTCCGCAACGGAATCAAGGTTTGTTAGAGCTCCTGAAAGTTGGGCAGATGCTGCGACAGGTAGCAAGAGTACAGGAAGTGTTGAAAGCCAGGCTCCGGCCTTGTTAATGATTCGCTTCATAGAAGTTATTACGAATGTTAGAAGGTTGTAATTAAGAGATGTTTGCGAGATAGATCTGATTGATAATGAACTCTGTAATGGCATAGGCCCCGATCACAATGAGGAGTCCAATAACCGAGGTTGAGAGCATACTCTTCGCCTTCTTTACCTTTGTATCATCACCCGCTGCGGTCATATAGAGGAGGCCGGCGTAGATTGTAATGCCAAGGAAGATAATACCTGTGGCCCCCAAAAGTGCTTGAATAATGTTTCCGATGAGGGTAGGAAGATCGAGTATTGTGGAGTATTCCGCTGCCTCACCTGTGGCATAGAGTCCTGAGAGAATCGTTGCCTCTACATGTGCAGATGTTGTGGCTGGAGCAAGGAGTGAACCGGTAAAGATACCAAGCACCAGAGCTGCGAGCACAATTCCGTGCGCGCGTTTGAGATGTTTTGTCATAAGTGTACTCACATGAGAAGACGAAGCATCATCTCCTCGTGCAAGCCCCCATCTTTTTTCAAGATGGGGGACTGGATGTTTACGCTGATTCTGTGGCTGTGCTGCCGCCACCGGTTGCAGTGATGATAGAGTCGATGACGAAGCTTGCGATTGCGTAGGCACTGAGCACAATGACGAGTCCAATAATTCCAGAGAAGATGAGCTTCTTTGCATCTTTAACTTTCTCATCATTTCCACCGGCGGTCATCCACTTAAATCCACCAAGGAGGATGATCACAACAGCAATGACTCCGAGAAATCCGAGAGCGACACGGATAATACCTCCGATCGTGGTTGTAAGGTCTCCACTGCTGAGTCCTGCTTCTCCAGCAAAGTCGTCACCTGAGAGTGTTCCACCAAAGAGATCGTCTGCGCCAAGTGCTTGGGCACTGACATTCTGGACACCGACAAACATGAGTGATCCAACGAAGAGGGCAAGGACCGCACCAAGGACGAAACCAACATGTTTCTTAGAGAGCGTAAGTGTGTTCATAAAATATCACCTCCTTATGTTCGAGTTAGCTCGATAAAAAATTAAGAAAGAAAAACAATTTGTTTAATTCTACCGCTTTTTCCGTTTAATCGAAAATCGGATATCCACACGAGCATTTAAGTAATGTGCTCGAATGTTTGTGGTGCATGTATGGCCCCTGCTTCCGTTGATCCATCATCGTAGAGTGATCCGGTTGAAAGTCCGCTTACAATGGCATAAACAAGTGTGTAGGCTGTGATGATGATAACAATTCCAAGGGTTGCCCATATAAGGGTATCCTTCCCTTTCTTAACCCTTTCTGGTGAACCGCCGGAAATAAGCCACTGGAACCCTCCCCAGACAAACATGAGGAGTGCCAAGGCACCGGTAATTCCAAGGAGTGCCTGGATGATGTTTCCAATGACCACACGCACATCCGTGGTGCCAAGAGGGTTCGTCAGTGCGGCCGAAACGGTAAGCGGGGTGCTTAGGAGAAGGACGATGAGGGTGGGTAGGAGTCGTTGAAAATGTTTCATAGGTTTAGTTCAGTTTGCAGCATCGGATTGCATCTCCACCAGGGCATTGGTTTGAGACACAACCCGTGTAGGTTCCGGAAACAGATCCGTCTGAGGTGTCGACACAGCTCCAAGTTTCAGTGTTTTCAATATGATTCAGTTCACAGATAGTCATACAGACTCCTTCATCACTACATTGTTGGTTATACCCACAGGCCTGTTTTTTTGTCGGAGAGACACCAGAAACATCTGGTGGTTCACAGATGGCATAAGACTCAAGCGCACCAGATCCTCCGCGAATGACATTGTTGAGTGTTTGGATACCGAGGTAGGCGAACATGACAATGAGGAGACCTGTGGTTGAAACGGTGATGTATTTTTTTCCTTTTGAGACACGTTCTGAGTTTCCTCCAGAGGAGAGCATGTAAATACCCCCAACGACATACATAAGGAGGACCACCGCCCCAATAATTCCGATAATGTAATTTCCAACGTTCGTGAATACAATCAGGATATCACCGAGCGTGCAGTCTCCGTTATTGCCACAGACCGAGGAGATACCCTGCATAAATGGGCCTACTTCTTGAATGGAGCAGGTACTTGTTCCAGAACAAAAATCACTTGCGCTCACAGGTGTTGGTGCTGCGAATGCGAAGGCTACCATGAGCACAAAGAGGAGTGATGTAAGCGTTCGAACAATCCGTTGTGTGTATGCGTCTTCCATAGGGGTTAGATGCTTTGATTCACTTTGTTTTGTGCTTCACGCAATGCACGTTCCTGATCTTCTCCGGCTAAGTAGGCATCGATGAGGTCCAGGAAGGCTTCTTCAGCAACGGAGACATCGTCTCCTCGGTACCAACTGTCCGCCGTGAGTGTTTGACCTGCAAAGACAGAAAGGACTTCGTCCTCAAGTTGGGTGTTGATGAGTGCACGTAGAGCGGTTGGTTTATTGGCAGCTGAGAGATAGTCTGTGACACGTTCTTCTGAAGCAGCAAACTCGATAAAGTCCCAGGCCCAATCCTCGTTGTTTGACGACTTGGCTACGGTCTCAACCCAGTAGTTTGCGTAGTTTACTGTTTTTCCTCCTTCAATTTGAGGGAGTGGAGCGACAGCAAGATTGATCTTTTCGTTTGCGGTCCGAATGAGATCATAGTGGTAGGAGTATCCAAGGAAAAAGGCTGTTGATCCGTTTGTGAAGGCATCAAAGGAGTCATCCATGTCTTCATTCCAGGTATAAACTGCTTTAAGTGGATTTGCGAAATCTGTGTAGAAACGCACGGCTTGGGTGGCGAGAAGACCTTCGTCGTCTCCGGCCGAAAAGACAGCTCGACCACGACTGTCAGACATCTCTGTTCCGTTTTGCATCATAAGGATAGAGACGATGTCGAAGGCACGTTCAACGTTTTCGCTCGTTCCGAGGGCTGCGCCTGATTGTCTAATCTCGTCATTTGTTCCAATGCTTGTGAGCGCCGTGACATCCTCTTGGAATTTGGTCCATGTTGTTGGAGCCTCAGGGATTCCTGCGGCGTTGAGAAGATCTCTGTTGTAAAAAAGCGCAAGTGAGTCAACAGCGAGTGGAAGTCCAAAAATACGATCTTTTTCTTCTGCGTTTCTTGATGTGGTGTAGGAACGGATGACGTCTTCTGCAACCACATCAACATAGTCGTTTCTTAGTGCGCGTTCTGAAATGGTGGGTTCTTCTTGGATCACGCAGATCGTTTCTTTTTTGATGGTGCCACGCGTTTCGCAGTAGGGGATACTTACGGAACTTGGTAGTGGATTGATGAGGCTCTCGTACTCACCGATCCATGTGTTGTGGATGGAGAAGATGTCTGGCCCCTCACCCTCTGCAAAGGCGCGAAGGAGTTCGTCTTCGTATTCCTCGAACCGAAGCTCTCGGTAGCTAAACGAGACGTTGGGGTGGATGGCTCGGTAATCACCCATGATGCTATCCATGGTGTCGCCGTCGTCAAACACACGCCAAACGGTGAGGGTGACAGATTTGTTTGCCGCAAGTTCAGCAGCCGATGGTCCACCACAACCTGTGAGGACAAAAGCGAGAAGAAGGAGTGAAATGTGAAGCGTATAGCGCCCCATAAGCCTAAAGTGATTTTGATTTGAGATAACGTTTGAGATCTTTTCCTACTTCGGGGTGCTTGAGACCCAGCTCGACTTGGGCTTTGAGGAATCCTAGCTTGTTGCCGCAGTCGTAACGTGTCCCTTTGAAGACACATCCGTACAGGGCCTTCCCAGCTTTGATATGGTCAGCGAATGCATCAGCGAGCCTGATTTCTCCATCTTTTCCAGCTCGTACGCTTGGAAGACGTTTGATGATCTCTGGGGTGAGGATCTCTCTTCCGATGTGTACGAGGTTTGAGGGGGCTTTGTCAGCCGGTGGTTTTTCGACAAACTTACTAATCTCCCAAACGCCCTCGTCTACCTCTATGCCATCAATCACTCCGTACTGACTCACATCCTTTTTTGGAACTTCCATGAGTGCTGTAACAGGGTCGCCATACTTTTCATAGACATCCATGAGTTGCCTAAGGGCCGGTTTTCCTTTTCCGTTGTCGATGATGTCATCTCCGAATAGGACGGCAACAGGTTCGTGGGCTTCAACAAATGGAATGGCAGAGAGGACGGCGTGTCCATCACCGAGAGGTTTGGCTTGGCGGACAAAGGCAAATTTCGCCATCTTTCCAATTTTCTTAACGCTCTCAAGCTCTTCTATTTTTTTCTTCTGTTCCAATCGGTATTCAAGTTCGAAGTTGCGATCGAAGTGGTCTTCGATGGCGCGTTTTCCAATGGCAGTGACGAAAATGATTTCTTCAATGCCGCTTGCGACTGCTTCCTCAACGATATATTGAATAACCGGTTTATCCACGACGGCGAGCATTTCCTTTGGCTGTGCTTTTGACGCTGGGAGGAAACGTGTTCCCATTCCCGCAACGGGGATAATAGCTTTTCGAATTTTCATACGTTTGCCTTTAGTATAGCCTAAAACGAGGACAGAAAAAACCGCTCCGTGTGGAGTGGTTGTTATGGAACGCTGTAGGTCTGTGCGATAGATTGGGCTTGCTCGAAACAGTCAACTTGATTGGTGAGAGACCAGGCGCTGCAAACAGTGTTGAGAACTTGATTGAGATCAGCAAGATGAAACACGGCTTGGCTGACAGCCCCTGTTAAACAGTCTTGATCAGAAGGGGAATCTGCGGTGAGGCAGATGCGTTCAACGAGCGCTGGGTCGTCCATGCTGCGCTTCATAAGTTCACTTCCTGCACCAAGGAAGCAGGATTCGCGATCGTCCCCAAGAGCTCCGTCGCACCAATGCATGAGACCTGTGAAGTCGTCTCTGTGTGTGGCAAGGTAGTACGTCGGGGCATAAACAAAGCAGTCGTCGCGGCCGATGGAAGGAGCCTCCTCACAGTAGGTGAATGGGTCGCGTGTTTCGGGAAGCCGATCCTCGCGTGTGGAATCGTCAAGGTTAAAGACCTCCATGTAGACACCATTGACGCATGCTGATGCTTGAAACAAGGAGGGGTACTGCTCACAGTAGATAATGGATTGATCGACATTATTTCCAGAGTAGTACATGAATCCATGTCCAACACCATGGTGACATTCCCAGCTCTGAAGCGTGCCAAGTGTCTCTCCCTTGCAGACTTCTTCCATGGCAGGGAGAATGTCATCAATGGAGCCAAAGTATTGTTCAATCACTCCGTGAAAGTAACCACTGTTACAAATGTCGTCTTGATACGAAATGGCGGCCGCAAAGGTTTCATACTTTAAAAAGGAGGCATAGCCGATTTCGTGCAAGAGTTCATGGCAGTTATCCAAGACAAAAGGTTCTGCCTGCATCAATCGGTCAAGTTCTGTCAGGGCTGCAGTTGGATCTTGCTCTTCTACGAGCTGAACAAGCTGCTCTTCATAGAGGTGAAACGTTTCGTCAAAAGAGGGTTCTGCTTCTGTTGGAACTTGGGTATTTAAGACAGAAGCCTCTGGTTGATTCATCCAAAGCTTCACTCCCACCACAGCGAGTACAAACAAGAGAAACGCAATACCAAGACTAATCTTTGGAGACATAGAAGGCGATGATACCGATAGCAAGGAGGAACAGGCTCCCAAAGATCCAAAGGCGTATGTCTGTGAAGGGGTTCATAGTTTTGAATTCATCTTGAAGGTCCTGTGTGCGCATGATACGCTCCCCGCGCTTATCTTGAGAAGTGGTTGTGAGTAAAGAAGTAATAAGCACAAAAGGATATTGTACCCTTCAAATCGAATGTAAAACGTTCAGGATTGAGTGAGATGCGCCGCTCTGCAGGGAGGAAAGTTCGTGAGACGTGGGCAAATCCCACGTCGAACGAATTTCCGACCGAAGAGCAAGCAGCTCGCCAATCCTGGACGTTTTACCTAGGGAGAGGTGCCAGAGTGGTCGAATGGGACTGACTCGAAATCAGTTGTGCGGGTTCACCCCGTACCGA
>PFWU01000025.1 GCA_002791295.1 Candidatus Uhrbacteria bacterium CG_4_9_14_3_um_filter_50_9 | reverse complement strand
CGACTTATGGCCTATCCACTCAAGCTACGGTAACACTTTCAATGGCCTATAACGCCTCTTGACACGACACTGGCCTACTGCTATCCTCCCGTCGAAATTAATCGTACGTATCAAGCGTGCAAAACCTATGAAAAAGGAACTCCATCCAAAGTATTTCGAAGATGCAACCATTACCTGCGCCTGCGGAACCACTTACACCATCGGCTCAACCCTTAATAAGATTGACACCGAGCTCTGTGCTGCCTGCCATCCATTCTATACAGGCAAGCAGAAGATTCTTGACACCGCTCGACGTGTCGAGAAGTTTGAAGCTCGCCTAGATAAACAGACAGAAACAAAGGGTGGTAAAAAGGCCAAGAAAGAAAAGCGTTCTGCCCAGAAAAAAGCAAAGCGCGAAGAATCTGAGAAAGCAGAAGCGTAAACCCTGTATAATGGAAAGCGTCCTTTGAACTAATGGACGCTTTTTGAATCCCACCTATGGACCTCACCACACAACTTCAATCGCACAAAGAACACCTTTCGAAACTCGAATCACAACTAGGTGACCCCGAGGTTCTTTCTGATCCAAACAAAATCCGCGAGATTAGCGAAGCGCATGCGCAAGAAAAAGAAATTGTGGAAATCGGTGAGCAGTACGAAAAAGCAAGAATTGATCTCGAGGGTGCAAAATCCACACTTGACGAAGCTCAGGATGAAGAGATGATCGCATTTGCTCAGGAAGAGATCGACACCCTTGAAGCAGAGCTTCCGAGACTCGAACAAGCCCTGACTGTTGCCCTGATTCCACCTGATCCACTGGACAAGAAAAACACCATCGTAGAAATCCGTGCAGGAGCCGGCGGCGATGAATCTTCGTTGTTTGCCGGAGAGCTCATGCGGATGTATCAAATGTACGCAGAAATCCAGGGATGGAAAACGGAACTTATTTCAGCAAGCCGCAATGACCTCGGTGGGTTCAAAGAAGTGACGTTTGGGATTAAGGGACAAAACGTCTATAGCCGTCTGAAGTTTGAAAGTGGTGTGCACCGCGTACAGCGTGTTCCTGAAACAGAGAAGCAGGGACGCATTCATACCTCGACCGTGACGGTTGCGATTTTGCCAGAGGCAGAAGAAGTTGACGTGAAGATTGATCCAAAAGATTTGAAAATTGAAGCGACCACCTCGACCGGTGCGGGTGGACAAAGCGTGAACACAACCTATTCAGCCGTTCGCATTATCCATATTCCAACCGGCATGATTGTCTACTGTCAGGAGGAGCGCTCACAAAAACAAAACAAAGAGCGAGCCCTTTCGATCATGCGGGCACGCATCTATGACATGGAACTAGAGAAAGCGCGTAAAGAACGTGAAGAGGCACGTCGTGGACAAATCGGCAGTGGAGATCGATCAGAAAAAATTCGGACGTACAATTTCCCCCAGGACCGTGTCACGGACCACCGCATTAAAGAGAGTTATCACAACATCGAAGGGGTGATGAATGGCGGACTCAGTCAGATTATTGATGACCTGAAAACAGCCGAGTTACAGGAACGACTTGCTGATCTTTCCTAATGTATGCAAGCGGTTATTTTAGCGGCGGGCAAAGGCGCTCGACTCCGCCCACTCACGCACACCACCCCCAAGCCCTTGTTGGAAGTCGATGGAAAAAGACTGATCCAACACGTGCTTGAGGCCCTCCCAGAAAACGTGGATGAATTATTTCTCGTCGTGAACCATCTCTCTGAGCAGATCATCGATTTTCTTGGTTCTGTCTGGCGAGGTATTCCGATTCACTACGTGATCCAAGAACCGCTCAGTGGAACCGCAGGCGCTCTCTTCCTTTTACAAGAACAACTACATGATCGATTTCTCGTTCTAAATTCAGATGATCTCTACAACAAACAAGATTTAGAGGAACTCGCGAAGCACGACCAATCCATCCTGGTCTATGAGACACATCGACATCTTGAAGCCGCCGCACAAATTGAGAACGAACAATTTGTCGGACTCGGTCCAGGATCCCTTGCTGTCTGCGGAGCGTATGTGCTTGATAAAACCATCTTCGAAACAGAGCCGGTCGAAATACACGTAAGCAACTATCGTGAACTCGGACTTCCACAAACACTCGCAGAATCGGCGGCCCAGTTTCCAATCACAGCTGTCTTCGCTTCCTCATGGAGTCAGGTGGGCACCCCAGCACAACTCGAGCAGGCACAAAAAACTCATATTGGTTGATGACCTGAAAGAAGCCCAAACAGACCCAAACAGGGTCTGTTTTCTGTTTCAAGCATGGGACTGTGGATAAACTCATGACAACATTCATTCAAGTCCAAAACACAGCCCTTGACGCATCTAAATAAACTGCTAATGTAGTCGTTACCGTCAGCTGATGCGTGACTTCGGTCAAACGCCCAGCAGACTGTTGAGCAAGAGAGGCCAACTGGGAAACCAAATGGCATGGATCTGGTCAGTGGATCAGGTTAGTGGGGATGACCCATCTCTCAAGCTCAGACGAGAAGTGACCTGCGGGTCACGATCGATCGCCGAGTACTTCGGTACAAAGGCACCGCATGATGGATCTAAGGCTGGGCTCTGCCCTGACCGAACGGTCGAGCGGATTCGATCAACTTCTCGTCCTCCACTGTGGAACCCTGAGCCCAAAAGCAACCGGGGCGCCATGAGCTGTTGCTCGCGGCTGACCACAGGTCCTCAAGACAACTCAACCAAAGTCGGAACAAACCGTGCACAACGGCAAGTACGCAACCACTGCGCAAAAGCTATTGCCACGCCCCGAGTGTGGTGACAAGCTGGCAGAGGTCGCAACCGACCATGAACGAGTGAGCAATGCCCACAAGCAACGCTCATGTCACGAGGAGCGGTGGAGGTAGGTGCCAGAGGCAAGATCAACGTCAACGTGCCATCGTCGACCAACGTCAAACCCCTGACACCACCTCCCACCGTCGGAGACTCGGAGTCGAGTACGCCACTTGACTCCACTACACCAAGGGTCCGGAAAGCAACCGCAAGGAAGCTGACCGGCCCTTTTTTCTTTTTAAGTCTTTTCTGTTTCCCTAAGCTCTGGTAGGTTTCAATAAATTATGACCATCATTGAGGCCCTTCAATGGGCGAATAACAAACTCAAAAAAGTTGGCGTTGATTCACCAATGCTGGATGCTGAACTTCTGCTATCTGAAATCCTAGGAGTCTCAAAAGCCTGGTTATTTTCGCATTTCAACGACCCACTTAAGATCCACCAAGAAGAACAATTTCACCTTATGGTCGAGCGACGAGCCGCAAGAGAACCCATGGGCTACATCCTCGGGAAGAAAGATTTTTACAAACGTACATTCATGGTGAATCCGTTTGTCCTGATTCCGCGACCAGCAACAGAAACCCTTGTCGAGAAGGCGCTCAACATTGCCGGCGGTTCAAATCTCGAACGAACACTGCTCATTGATATTGGAACAGGCTCAGGAGCCATCGCTGTGACCTTGGCAGCAGAAACAGACTTTCACGTGATCGCAATCGACATCGATCAAAAAGCCCTATCGGTCGCAAAACAAAACGCAGAAATGCATGGCGTCACAAACCAAATCGACTTCCAACATGGCAATCTCCTGGAACCCATCATCCGGCTTTTTACTACACTCAGACGGACGAATGAACAGCACGTCTCGTCCATCTATCCTTTTGACACGCTCATCATCACCGCCAACCTCCCCTACCTCAAAGACGAGCAGATGGAAAAACTACAACCAGAAGTCACATTCGAACCCACCCTCGCCCTTGAAGCTGGGCCAGATGGCATGGATGCGTATCACGAGCTTTTTAAACAACTCAAAACACATCGCAGAATTCTTCCACGCACCATCCATGTCCTTATCGAAATCGATCCAGACCAAGACGCACGTGCAATGCGTGTTATCCATCACCACTTCCCCGCCGCAAACTTAGAGACCCTCAAGGATCTCCAAGGTAATAAACGCGTCATCGTAGTGAAATGCTAATCAAAAATCCCTGGCTTGCACCCGGGATTTTTTATTCTTCAATCTTCATATCTTCTACCGACCCGATCACTTCAATCCAAGTTATCCCTGCATTCATCGCCACCTCCTGATCATCCTCGTTATAGAATCTCAATCGCTCTGTAGCGGAAGGTTTCCTCCAAGTCACTTCCATCATGACACCATCCTGAAAAAGATACCCTTCACCTTCTCCCGTCGTGCGCACATCTCGACGACCAACACTGTCGATCACCTCAATATCTGTCACGACAACAACGACGTTATTTGCCATGATCTGATTCCCCTCGTCTGTTTTGTGAGCTAATCCCGCCTGTGAACGAACATAACGATTCTGCTCAACGTTATATTCCCATTCAGCGTAATAGGTTGGGGCAGAGAAGTCGATCGCCACAGCTGTGACGTCGTCTCCCTCCATCATTGAGTCATCAAATTTCCACACACCATACAAAAGCTCGGGTGCCCGACCAGCCTCATCTCGTTCCTCCACATAGGCTGCCATATCCTCCGTAGACGTAAAGACATTATGAGGAGCGTAGCGGTAACTGCTGCGCCAGTAGAAACCTCCATTCCAGTATTGATTGAAGTCAAATGTGCCTCCAGAAGCAATCAAATCAAGAGCTGTATTTGAACCACCAACATGCGCATACAAGGCATCCAGCTCATTATTCCAATCAAGATAGTATGGCCGTGCTGAACGCACAGGCCCAATGGCTTCCACATGTTGATCTTCAGAAAAAAACGCAAGCATGCGAGAAATACTTGCCTCCACTGGCGCTTCAATCACCAACGCCGCTTGGTCAATTCCTGCTGGTGGCCAAGCGTCTACATGGTTATCAATCATCACACCATAGATTTGAAGGTCCTCGAGAGGCTCATCAAGTGAAAGACCGGAAAGTGGATGACGATACTGCACCTCATCAATCACCGTTTGATCATCCATACCCAGTGATACGGCAGTCTGCGCAAAAAACTTAGGAGCAATAAGAATAAAAACAAACGCAAGCGCCAATGTGAGTGCGCCGAGAAAAACCGTTGTACGATCTTTCAACGGCTCACGTGGTGTGCGCTTGCGTTTTATGTTTGATTGTTCCTCCTTGATCTTGTTTGACATGCTACGCAGACTTTTCAGTCTTCTCACCCTTTGCAACTTCTTCTCCCTCTGGGGTCTTTTCTGCAGCTCCTTCGACCGCGCCAATATTTTCTTCAACCGCATCCTCAAGGGCAGCCATCTCAGCTTCTGTCCGAGGAGGGGTGACAACAGCGATTGTGAGGTTTGCATCATCAACCACCGTCACTCCTTCTGGAACATCAAGATCAGAAATACGGAAGACGTCATCAAAGGTAACTAGCTTTGACAAATCTACTTTAAAATCACGCACCAACTGACTTGGCAAACAGTGAATGGTCACAGAGTCGCGAGAATGGACCAACGTACCACCAAGAGCTTTCACTGCTGCAGATTCTCCAACCAAAACGAGATCAACAACCGCATCGATCACCTTGTTCATATCGATGGATCTAAAATCGATATGTGTCACATCATCTGTAAGTGCATCTTGCTGATAGTCTTGAATCAGGACATGAAGGGAAATCTTCCCATCAACCTCAAGCTCAACAATAGAACTTTCACCTGCCGTCTTGTACATTTTAATAAACGTATTGCGGTCAACCACAATATTCTGAGGCTCGGTGTCAGTACCGTAAACAACGGCTGGCACCTTTCCTTCAGCACGTAGAGCATTGGTCTTGCGCCCAGTGAGTTCACGTGTTGACGCTTGGAGTGTATTGATAGACATAAGTTTTGTAGAGGTTCCTAAGCTAAATCGGCCGTATTGTGCGAAATTTGGTGAAATTTGTCAAGAGACATCCCAAGAACTTAATTTAGTCAAAACAACGTGGCATTCCACGTTGTTTTTGGTTACTGAGTTTTCTTTGTTCGCTGCTTTCTCGCTCGCTTTTTTAGACGATCTACCTGCTGTTTTCCCAAAAATTCCTCTAGACCCCAGTCCTCGAGATGTTTATGTGTGTCAATCACATCATTAACGGTGACGGATCCATTACCTCTAAATCGCATGACATCTTCGTAACTCAAATCCGTTAAGAGACCAACTGAACTCGCTCCAGACGGATTCACCAAAACCAGAGCGAGAATGGAATTGTGACACGTGCGACACTGAACATGGAGAAGATGTGTTTCGCCGTCCTGACCAAGCAGTTGCGCCTCCATTGGATTGTAGCGAGTCTCACACACTGGGCAATACGAGACAAGCTTCAATCCTTCGTTCCAAAGCTCTGAACCTTGTATTGAAGACATATGTTTTGCGAAAGATTATTAGCCGATCCCACTTGTAACTTCAGTTTAACACAGCTCCTAAAATTGACGAACTATAGCCCCCACAAAACAAAACAGCACTTTTCTTCATGCGTTATATCCTCTGACGCACCGCAATACTCTGAACAATAGCAGCCAAGAGGAGCAGAAAGATCATCGAACTTCCCCCGTAACTGACAAATGGAAGTCCAATACCGGTTACCGGAAAAAGACCCAGATTCATCCCCACGTTCACCAAAAACTGTAGAAAGAACACACAGGTCACCCCAAGGATTAGAAGGGCTGTGAAATCATCACTGGAACGTGAGGCAAGACGCATATGACGATAAAAGAGAAGACCGAAGGCTGTCAAAAGCAATGTGACACCCACAAAGCCTAACTCTTCCGCAATCACGGCAAAAATAAAGTCTGTCTGACTTTCAGGAAGAAACTTAAGATGACTCTGTGTTCCGAACCCAAGCCCGCTTCCTATCAGCCCACCTGAGCCGATGGCGATAATCGCCTGCGCCACGTTATATCCCTGACCCAAGGGATCAAACGTCGGATCCAAAAACGTCACGATGCGCGCCTTTTGATATTCGGCAAACAAAAAGAACCAGGAAAAAATACTCATCGCAATCCCAACGAACGAAAACACCGCAACATGCCTCATGCGCATCCCCGCAAAGAGTGCCATAAAAAACCACGTTCCCATCAGGATTGATGCTGATCCCAAATCTGGCTGCAGAAGAACAAGACCAACAGGAACAGCGGTGATGGCACCACTCATCAGAAGCTCCTTCGTGCGCAATGGGCGTCTTGCCTGTGTTGAAAAATACGTTGCAAGAGCAATGATGAGTCCAACCTTCATAAACTCCACCGGTTGAAAACTCACAAATCCAAAATCAAACCACCCAGTCGCACCACGAATAGATTGCCCAAAAAAAAGTACCGCTAAAAGAAGAGTTACTCCAAACAAATAGAGCACGAGGCTGTAGTTGCGGAGGAGTTGATAATTAGACACCGTCACAAAGAAAAAGAACACCAAGCCGACAGTGATCGCAAAGAGTTGTTTTTTTACGTTCAGAAATTCATCTGCTGACTGAGACAACTCTACAGAGTAGATTGCTGACAAGCCGAGCACGAGCAACGTGAACATAGATAACACCAAAATCCAATCGACAGAACGAAATCGATTCAAGAGTGCACGCATTTGTCTGAGTGAGATCCCCATAGCCACTCAAACCTAACAAAAAACACCTCCAAATAGAAGGTGCCTCTCATTTAGGAGCGGTCCCTTAACGCCCAAAAACTCGTGTGCGTGTATCACGTGTTGTTTCGCCCTTGAGGGGTTTATACGAATCGATATCAAACAAATGTATTTCAGGAATCACTTCCACTTGGCTCACAGATGGCAATGTGCCAAACCAATTCACTCCCACTTCCACTGCGGATCCACTGTCGAGAGCTGACAAACTCGTACGATTCACCCCAACAACAGAAGATCCTTTCAAAAGAAGAATGTAGAATCCTGGGTCGTAGTAGCTGTAAGCCGTATCGTTGCTCACCATGAATGCTGTCCTACCATATACTTCATCGCCGATACTTGTTTCTTTTGAAAAGGTGGCATTCTCGATTGTGATCTCCAGTCGATCTGCCTCCCACGCAACATAATCGTTAATGAGATGATGATCGATGCGGTGCCACGTAACAGACTCAATCACCAACTTGCCACTTCGAATAGGAGTCTCAGAAGAATAGGCAAACTTCACAACTGGCTTCTGATCAGAAGGAAGAATAAAGCCCTGCTGCGCCTCTACTTGTTCTTCATCAACCAAAAAGGAATAGGTGAACTCCGCCCACCAGTCGTCATTTGGATTCAGAATCTCGGCATAGATATCATAACGCTGATCCCCTATCGAAATAACTTTTGCTTCGGTTGGCTCAAGAGGATCCGCCGCATTTGCCACCGTGTAGGTATGAAGATCACTTTGACCATAGGCCACCATCTCAGCAACCGCCTGCTGTTCACGCTCGTAACTGATCGCAAAACTATCAAGCATCGACCACACCACAAACAAGAGCAAGATGCTATCAATCGAAATGAACAAACCAAAACCAATCCGACGTAAAAGCACTCGGTGATTCACCCACCAAAGGGACAGTTTATAAAACCGCTTAAATTCCTTCTCCTCTTCTAAAAGCACGCCCTCCTGATTCATACGTTCAAAGTATACCATGAGCTGACCTTTTTGGGCTTGGAAACCAAGCTGATTTGTAGTAATCTAGAGCCGGTTATTCACAGTACTTCTGATTATCTTTTTTTGATTATGCCTGCAAAAAAGAGTGCGAAACCAGCGAAGAAAACTCCTGCAAAAAAAGCAGCGAGTAATGAAAGTGATTACGGTGCCAAACAAATCCAGGTCCTTGAGGGGCTCGACCCGGTTCGAAAGCGCCCGGGAATGTATATTGGATCCACGGGTCCTCGTGGGCTTCACCATCTTATTTGGGAAGTCATGGATAACTCATTTGATGAGGCCATGGCGGGTCACGGAAACCAAATCACGCTCATCCTTCTTCCTAACAACACGGTCTCTGTTGAAGATGATGGTCGTGGAATCCCAGTCGACAAGCACCCTCAACACAAAAAATCAGCCTTGGAGTTAGTGTTGACCAAGCTCCACGCTGGAGGAAAATTCGGTGGTGGAGGCTATAAAGTGTCTGGTGGACTTCATGGTGTTGGTGTCTCTGTTGTGAACGCACTCTCCACGTATCTCAAAGCTGAGGTGCGTCGCGATGGGAAGCTGTGGCAGCAGGAGTACAAAATCGGAAAGCCGCAGGCAGACGTGAAGGCTGTTGGAAACGCAAAAGGGACAGGAACCAAAATTACCTTCTCCCCGGACGAAAGCATTTTTGAAACTGTTGAGTTTCACCTGCCAACAATTTTGGATCACTTGCGTCAGCAGGCCTACCTCACCAAGGGAATTAAAATCGTCATCATCGACCGACGCACAGACGCTACAGCTGGTGGATACGCATTCTATTTTGAAGGAGGTGTTGCCTCCTATGTCCGCCACATCAACCACGGCAAAGCAGCAAAACATCCAAACGTCTTTTATGTCTCGAAGCACGACGATAGCTCAGACATGGATGTAGAAGTGGCTGTTCAATACACGGAGGAGTATCACGAATCCGTTCATTGTTTTGCAAACAACATCACCAACCCTGAAGGCGGAACACATCTCATTGGATTCCGCTCTGCACTCACGAGAGAACTCAACAACTACGCCAGAGCCAAAAACATCCTGAAAGAGAAGGACGTGAACCTGACCGGAGAAGACGTGCGTGAAGGCCTGACTGCGATCGTTAGTGTCAAAATCAAGGACCCACAGTTTGAAGGTCAGACCAAGGCAAAGCTCGGAAACCCAGAAGCACGTACTGCGGTTGAATCAACATTTGGAGAAGCCTTCCGCATCTTTTTGGAAGAGCACCCACGAGATGCCGAAGCCATCATCTCAAAATGTCTGTTGGCAGCGCAGGCCCGCAGTGCTGCACGTGCCGCCCGCGATACGGTCCTGCGTAAGGGTGCCCTTGATGGACTCACCCTGCCTGGAAAGCTCTCCGATTGTTCCTCTCGCGATCCATTAAAATCAGAACTCTTCTTGGTTGAGGGAGACTCCGCAGGAGGGTCTGCGAAGCAAGGACGTGATCGAAAGCACCAAGCCATCCTGCCGCTCCGTGGAAAAATTCTGAACGTAGAACGTGCGCGACTCGACCGCATGCTTGCGAATAACGAAATCAAATCTCTCGTCATCGCGCTTGGAACCAATATCGGTGAAGGATTCGATATCGAGAAGCTCCGCTACGATCGCATCGTCATCATGACTGACGCAGACGTTGACGGCGCACACATCCGCACCCTGCTCCTCACCCTCTTCTTCCGCTACTTCCCAGACCTCGTGTACCAAGGTCACATCTACATCGCACAACCACCGCTCTACCGCGTGAACATCGGAAAGAACTTCCGCTATGCGTACACGGAAGCAGAAAAGGAAGCTGCGATGGAAGAACTATTAAGTGAGAGTGGGAAAACAAAAACCACAGCCCCAGCGAAGGTAAAGAAAACAGAAGAAGAAACCGACACGACCGAGGGTGAGGCTGCTGAATCAGAATCAGAAGAACTCGAAGTCTCAGGTGTGAAGGTCAACATCCAGCGCTACAAAGGTTTGGGTGAAATGAACCCAGAACAACTCTGGGAAACCACCATGGACCCAGCGACACGTGTGATGAAACAAGTCACCATCGAAGACGCAGAAAAAGCCAACGAAGTCTTCGATATCCTCATGGGCGCAGAGGTCGCCCCCCGCAAGCGCTTCATCCAAACGCATGCAAAGACGGTAAAGAATCTAGATATTTAGAAGAAAAGCAGGCATGATTGCCTGCTTTTCTTGCGGGAACCTCGGACCCGCATAATAAGGGTTTTTGATTTATCCCCACCCTTGCCACGTCGTTCGCGAACGACGTGGCTTGCCAAAATCACCAAACTGAGCTATATTCACCGCAGATGGGCCACCGGCCCGTTTTAAAATACCTTTTTTATATGCAACCCCTTACCCAAAAGAAAGAGAATCCAATCCAATGGCTCTTTCGCTATTTAAAAGAATCACGTGAGGAACTTAAGAAGGTGACCTGGCCCTCTAAGCAGGTAACCACCAAGTACTCCCTTATTGTGGTTGTACTCAGCATCGTTATCGCCGGCTTTTTCGGCGGCCTCGACTGGGTCCTTAATCTAGGACTCGAACGGCTAATTGACCTCACTGCCTAATATGGCCAAGCAAACAGCCAAATTCGGTCGACGTTGGTACGCCATCCATACCTACTCTGGGTATGAGGAGAACGTATCGCAGAACCTGACCCAACGTATTGAGACCATGGACATGGAAGAAAAGATTTTCAACGTCCTTGTTCCAAAAGAAAAGAAGATCAAAATTAAAAACGGGAAACGCAAGACTGTGGAAGAAAAAATCTTCCCTGGATATGTGCTTGTTGAAATGATTGTGACCGACGATTCCTGGTACGTGGTGCGTAACACACCAAACGTCACGGGATTCATCGGAACCGGTACCACACCAACCCCTATTGCTGAAGAAGAAATCAACGCCTTGCAAAAACGCATGGGTGTTGATGAGCCAGAATATACCTTCGATGTTGAGAAGGGCTCTCCGGTGATTATCACCGATGGACCGTTCAAAGGTCAGGAAGGAAAAGTGGCTGAAATTGATGAAGAGCGCGGCAAGATTAAGATCCTTGTGTCCATGTTTGGACGTGAGACTCCGGTCGAGCTCGACTTCTTGCAAGTAAAGAAGGTTTAAGGTACTCTCCTGCCGCTATTTATTACTAGCCGTGGTTGCCCGTAAACTCGGGAATCCACTTCAAAAACGTATGGCTAAGAAGCTTATTACCCAGATCAAGCTGCAAATCCCTGGAGGCGCAGCAACTCCTGCCCCACCGATCGGACCAGCACTCGGTCAACACGGACTCCCTATTGGAGACTTCGTGAACCAATTCAACTCCGCAACACAAGATCGTCGTGGAGAAATCGTTCCGGTGATTATCAACGTCTACGAAGACCGTTCGTTCGACTTCATCACCAAAACCGCTCCTGCCTCTGACATGATCAAGAAGGCAGCAAAGATCCAGAAGGGTTCAGGCAACCCTCTTACAACCAAGGTCGGCACACTCACCAACGCACAGGTTCGGGAGATTGCTGAAAAAAAGATGCCAGACCTCAACACCAATGACGTCGAGCAGGCCATGAAGATTATTGCGGGAACCGCTCGTCAGATGGGTGTTGAAATCAAGGGATAATTTAACTCGTGGGAGATCGGCTTTACACCGGTCGCCTGTACCACTAACTACCATATGGCAACCAAAGGAAAAAAAGGATCGGTAAAAGGATCAAAACGTTTTGAGGAGGCAAAGGGACTGGTCGACAAGAACCAGACCTACACTGTTAGTGAAGCGATTGCACTTGCAAAAAAGACCGCAACGGCAAAATATGACGAAGCCATTGAGCTTCACGTACGACTAGGGATCAACCCAAGCAAGTCTGATCAGCAAATTCGTGGAACCATTTCTCTTCCGCATGGAACGGGAAAAACCAAGCGTGTCGCTGCCTTCGTTGAACCAGCAAAGGAAGCGGAAGCAAAGGAAGCTGGCGCAGACATGATTGGAACAGAAGAACTCATTGCCGAAATTGCTCAGAAGGGTGTCATTAACTTCGATGTAGCCATTGCCACACCAAAGATGATGCCAAAGCTTGCCAAGCTCGCCCGCATCCTCGGTCCACGTGGCCTCATGCCAAACCCAAAAACAGATACCGTTGGACCAAACGTCAAAAAGATGGTTGAGGAACAAAAAGCTGGTAAGGAAAGCTTCAAGAACGATAAGGATGGAAATGTACACCAGATCTTCGGCCGCGCTTCGTTCTCAGAAGCCCAGCTTGAAGAAAACCTCTTAGCACTTCTCGAACAAATCAAGCGCCTTAAGCCATCAGCCTCAAAAGGAATCTACATCAAGAGTGCGAACATCTGTTCCACCCTTGGTCCTGGAATCAAAATTGAGGCAGCTTAGAGGAGCTGTTTCCACAAATCAATCAAAAAACACTCGTCTCAGAACGGGTGTTTTTGGTTGACAAAACCTGTTTCCCCTGTTAGCTTCACCCCGAGACCCATGGAGGAAACTTGTTCAGCTTTCAGAACTCACCCCCGAGGCGCTGGATCGATGATTCACTAGGGCAACCCGTGAACATGATTTCGATCGGCAATGTGCTCGCCATGGAGGCCGCAGAGGATCCAGAAGACAATCTGGCCCTGCAAATCCTCGCAGATGCCCCTGCCTACTGCTACGGCACGAACAGTGCAAACGGCCGCACCCATGCGCTCTGGGCGCTGATGCAGCTCAGGCGCGACGATGAGCTTCTGCCTCAACTCGCTCCCCTGCGGTATGCCTGCCGGCTGTGGTTCGAAAGACACGTCGTTCCACCAATTCCCACCGAACTCCTATTCATGTTCGCCTATGCGAGCATGCGACTCGAGTGTATAGAAGACGTAAAGCTCTCGCTCGTCTTAGCACACAGGCGACGCCTGAGCTTGTCTCAGCAGCACGACTTGATCGAGCTTCTCAACTCGATCCCCGACGAACCCACCCACGCAACCCCCGTCACCTGACCGGGGTTTTCTGATTCCCATTTTTATGGCAAGCTCCAATACAGATATTGAATGGTGAGGTAACGAATCCTCCACCTAACCACCTACTCCACCTAACCACCTATACGCATGTCAGTACTTACACGATCTGAAATCGTCTCAGCGATTAAATCCAATGATCTTGTCTTCACCCCTGCACTCGACAAGTTTCAAATGCAACCCCACGCCGTCGACCTACGTCTCGGCTACAAATTTCTCATTCCACGCAACTGGACCGTAGACGAAGAAGGACGACGCGCCATCAATGTCTCCATCGATGACATGGATGCCCACCGTGAACAATTCGACGAAATCCAACTTCAACCCGGTCAGTACTTTGACCTCTTACCAAACGAGTTTGTGATCGCCACCAGTCTAGAGCGCATCGAGATGAATGCGGGCAACCTCATGGCCATCCTCTTCCCCCGCACCAGCACCAACCGACGCGGGATCAATCTCTCCCTCTCAGGCATCATCGACACAGGTTATAAAGGCAACCTAATTTTCCCAATGAAAAACGAAGCAGGTGATCAGGTTCTGCGCGTCTACCCTGGTGAACGTGTCTGCCAAGTCATCTTTCAAAAACTCTCCGACTCCCTTACCCCCGACGAAGCCAACCTTCACGGCATGACCGAGGCTAAGTACACAGAATCGAGCTCGCCTAGCTTCAAGCTCGACAAAGACGACGAACGACAACTCCTCGTGAACGGAAAGCTCGATGAGCTCAAGAATCAATTCGGACTCTAGTCATTCCCCTACTTTGTGGGGTGGCTGCGAGTCTATAAAAACAGGCTAATAATGGCCTATTTTTGTTTGATCCGGCCCCAAAACCGTTGACAAAAGGGCTATTTTTTGATACATTCTTGCGTTGCGAATTGCTACTCATGAGCAACTTGCACGCCATTTTCTGGCCCAAAAACCCCGACCAGGCGGCCCCTGGACTGATCTCACTCGGCAATGCCAATGGCATCCGATCGGAGAAAGTGATGAGTACCAAAAACAGCGGTGTGGTCGTGGAGTTCCCCGTCCGCACCCGTGAGATCCGGAGCTACGATGGCCTGCACCTCGCGGACGATGCCTGGAAGGCCCGTCTCGCGATTGGCACTGCCACCAGCGACGATCTCATCGTCTGGATCCTGACCATCGATGACGCCGGATGGGAGACCATCCCCGGCTCGATGGGCATGCACTGGATCTGTAACCACCCGCAGGAGTTTGCGGCGCTCGTCGGCGATGTCGACGAGTTCATCCTGAACCTGCACGAACGTGTAGAACAGGCGATCGTCGACTCCCACGAAGGAACCCCTCGCGAGACCGATCTCTCCCACCTACGGTGGTGGTTCTTCAAGATCTTCCCCTGCAGCCGGGAACTGATGGCGCTCCTCTCCCCCACCATGCGCGAGCTGTGGATCTCAGAGATCTACCCGCGCTTCGGCGCAAGCAACGACGGGTGGGTGAGCAGCGCGATCCGACTGGGCGTCTCCCGTCAGATCATCGCAGACGCCATCCTCAAGCGGATGCGTGAAACCGACATGGCCCCCGCCTTCATCGAATACGGCTACGCCGACCGCCCGTCCCAACCCTGGAGCGCCCTGTGGAGCCTGGGCGTCAGCCGCGATCAGATGGACCGCCTGCGCCCGCAGATCCAACAGAACCCGAGCATCGGGGTGAACGAGATCGAGCGTCGCCTCGCCGCTGGCACCATCCCGCAGGAGAACGACTTCCACAGCTTCTACGGGTTCCACCTGTGGGACGTGCTCACCAACGAGGAGCTCTACGAGGCCCTCATGGTCTGCGCGGAGAAGTCTCCCAACCGGACGCTCAAGGCCATGGATCTGGAGGAGGTCAAGCGCCGGCTCACGCTGGAGCAGATCGACCGGATCGTCACCGCGATCCTGACGAAGCTTACCTCCCTGGAGCACCTCACCCTGGAGACGGTGGAGCGTCACTACACCCTGTCGGGACGCGAGATCATCGCCCACCAGCTCAAGCCGATCAAGCTCGACTACCTGTCCAAGATGACCGCACAGTTCCTGTTCAAGGTCCTGTGCGAGATGCAGAAGGGCAAGCGCGAGGCCTTCTTCTGGGACGTCGTCGTCCCGGTCGTCGGCGACGTGAGCCCCGTCCGGCTCTACTCGGCCTGGCGCCAGCTCGAACTC